>CAMDQV010000245.1 GCA_945906015.1 Pedobacter schmidteae
TATGATAGGAGCAAGCATTGCAGCAGTTCTTTATCTTGCTTTAAATTGATGATAATTTCTATTCCTTTTAGGTAGTAGATCGTCAGCATAAAGTGGACATAAGTATGAATTTTTTTACACTTTTAAACCTTAAATTGCTTACAATTTAAAAAAAACATCAGTATTTTTGTGTATTTTACTGCCTTTGTCGACAATGAAGGCAGGATTGATTTTCGGAAAGATATTTATATAAGAGATGAGCCCCCGGCTTACATAATCATGGATTCAGGTATCTAAACTTTCATAGTTATTTCTGAATAGCCATTAAAATCTTTATAATTATTAAATAATTCTATTTTTTTTAATAATCAATAATGGCAAAGAGCTTCCACTACAGAATACGCAAAATACATCGCTACCTCGGTCTTTTACTGGGAATACAATTTTTATTCTGGACCATAGGAGGGATCTATTTTAGCTGGAGTAATATGGATGAGATACATGGCGACCTGAATAGGAGGCCAGCTTCTTTAATTTCCAGCAAGTTTAATTTTATTTCTCCATCTGCCATCATTGAAAAGATGAAAATCCTTGGTCAGAATACAGATTCCATAAATGACATTAGGTTAATTCAATTATCAGGGCAGCCTTTTTATCAGTTGTTGATTAAAGAGAAATTGGTTTTAACTCATACCAATCATTCCAAAAAACCAGAATTTAAGGTTCAACTGGCTAATGCTATTACTGGCGAACTTCGCGGACCATTAAACGAATTTGAGGCTATGACAATTGCAAAGGAGGGCTTTATTGGTAGTACAAAAATTCGGGAAGTAAAGCTTTTGACTGAAACATCTACTCATCATGAATATCGTTCAGGGCCTTTGCCCGCTTATGCAATTAGTTTTGACCACCCTAGCAAGTCAACCGTGTTTGTAGCTACAGAGTTGGGTACCATTCAAAAGATCAGGAATGATAAGTGGCGAATCTTTGATTTTTTATGGATGCTACATACCATGGATTATCAGGGACGTGATAATTTTGGGAATATTTTACTTAGAGGCTTTTCAATTTTTGGTCTGATTACAATCTTTTCAGGGTTTATTTTATTCTTTCTAAGTACTGGAAAACGTAAAAAAAGAATCCAACATCAGTAAAAATCTAATAAAAAAATATGGCTCATGAATAGGGTATTGTTGTTGATTTTGCTAAAGCGTTTGAGGCAGAAATGGAATTTCTGTACCTGAATTATACTTCTCTCAAACAGCATTTAGTATATTAATTAAATGCTTCTGACCCTTAAATTCCATCTAACAAAAGCACATGAAACAGTGCAAAGTTTTTTTGATTCTTTTGCTGATTTTTCCTGAATCTATCAATCAGCTCCAATTAAATTAATTTGGATGCCAGTTCCTGAATTCTTTTTTATAAATTAAAACTTTAAAGCATTCAGATCTTATGAAAAAGCCTCTCTTTATTTTTGCGTTCCTATTGGGCATGAGCCTGATGTTTTTAAGTTTTAAAGGATATTTTGCGGGCGATCAAGACTGGCCAGAATATCTGGGAGGGGCAGATAGGAATCATTATTCAAACCTTTCACAAATAAACCTTTCTAATGTAACCGCTCTTGAGCAGGTATGGGAATTTCATACTGGAGATTCAGGTCAGGTTCAATGTAATCCTATCATAGTTGGAAACAGGTTGTTTGCATTAACAGCATTCAATCATCTTTTTGCACTCGATGCCGCAACTGGTAAAGAACTCTGGCGTTTTGCTCCAGAGCAAAAAAGTGCCGCAAATGTAAACAGGGGGGTTGCCTATTATGAAAAAGGTAAAGACAAAAGGATTCTTTACACGTACTTAACCTGGCTTTATGCCATAAATCCATTAACCGGTAAACCGATAACTTCTTTTGGCGAAGGTGGTAGAGTTAGTCTGAAAAGCGGACTAGGAAAAGATGCTGAGTTAAAATTTGTTTCCTCAACTACTCCCGGCACTATTTATGGTGATCTGATTGTCATGCCCTTACGTTTAGACGAAGGTGCGGGTGCAGCATCGGGATATATTCAGGCATTTAATATTCAAACCGGAAAAATAGCATGGGTTTTTAAAACCATTCCTCATCCTGGCGAAAGGGGATATGATACCTGGCCGGTTGATGCATATAAAAATTCGGCTATCGGAGCAGCCAATAATTGGACGGGTATGTCGGTTGATCGTAAACGGGGAATCATTTATGTTCCAACAGGATCAGCTGCTTTTGATTTTTACGGGGGTAATCGGAAAGGGTCAAATTTATTCGCTAATTCGCTTATTGCCTTAAATGCAAAAACAGGTGAGTATATCTGGCATTTTCAAACTGTTCATCATGATATTTGGGATCGTGACTTACCAGCTCCGCCAAACCTGATCACCATTAAGAGGGATGGTAAAAGTATTGATGCCGTAGCTCAGGTTACCAAGTCAGGCTATGTTTTTGTATTTGATCGCGAAAATGGAACACCTTTGTTTCCAATTGATGAAATACCTTTCCCGCAATCCACTCTGCCTGGCGAAGAAACATGGCCTACTCAGCCCATACCACGTTTGCCAAAACCATTCGCTAGAAATTCGATAACAGAAAATGATATCACCCATTTTTCTTCTAAAAGAGATTCCTTGCTTACCATTTACAGGAACGCCAATAAAGGACCATTTCATCCGCTCGACTTTAAAGAATCCATTATTTTTCCTGGCCCTGATGGGGCAGCAGAATGGGGTGGGCCGGCAGTTGATAAGGAAGGTATAATGTATGTTAATTCAAATGAGATGGCTTGGCTATTCAGTCTGAGTAAAAAAGATAAGGTTTCAAATGTTGCAAGTACCGGAAAATCATTGTATCTGAATAATTGCCAAACCTGTCACAAAGCTGATTTTTCAGGAAATCCACAAAGTGGGTACCCTGCATTAGTGGGAGTCCGCGAACGTCTTGGCCGTACAGCTGTTACCAATCTGATTAAAAATGGAAAGGGAATGATGCCGGGTTTTAGCCAAATTTCGGATCAGGAAAAGCAGGCCATTATTTCCTATATTTTTGGTGAAGAAAAAGTGGAAGTGCTTTCTGCAACAAAAGATAAATATCCAGATGTGCCCTATCAGTTTAATGGGTACAATAAATTTTTAGATGAAAAGGGCTATCCGGCAATTACCCCACCTTGGGGCACTCTTACTGCTATTAACCTGAATACAGGTCAGCACCTTTGGCAGATTCCGTTGGGTGAAATAAAAGAATTCACTAAAAAAGGGATTCCGGTAACTGGAACAGAAAATTATGGTGGACCTCTGGTTACAGCTGGTGGACTGTTATTCATTGCTGCAACCAAGGATAATACCTTCCGCGCAATTGATAAGAAAACCGGTAAAATAGTTTGGGAATATCCTTTGCCAGCTTCTGGTTTTGCCACCCCTTCAACATACCAGTTAAATGGTAAGCAATATATTGTTATAGCCTGTGGTGGAACTAAGCTTGGAATGTCAAAAGGAGATAGTTATGTGGCTTTTGCACTTGGAAATTCATTAAAATAAAGATCAGCTAATAGCGTATTATTTAGAATTGAAAAAGCATCATTTAAATCCTTTATAATTCATCGACTGATCAGGAACGATGCAACTTTCTTTCGAAACAGTAATTGTTTAAGCATTCTGTAATTTTTTTTTCGGACTCTGCTCTACTAGTTTAAAATCTTCATTGATTATAAATTCATATTTAGTATTTTGCTTAACATAAATTCAATTAAATAACCATGAAAAAGATAGTTTTAACCTTTGTATTTCTAAGTGCTTTAGCGTTCTCTACATTTGCACAAATTCCTCCAATGACTCTCTCTACAACAGCATTTGCTGATGGAACTATCATACCCATCAAATACAGCCAGGCAGCACCAGGCGCAGCTATAGGTGAAGGAACTTCTCCTGCTTTAACTTGGGCTAATGTTCCGGCTGGTACTCAGAGTTTATTACTTCATATGCATGACCTAGAT
>CAMDQV010000246.1 GCA_945906015.1 Pedobacter schmidteae
CAAAATTCTTAATCATTTTAAAGTAAAATTATGTTCTTGCTTTTCTAACATTCAGAAATTGGCAGCTTGTATAAAAACAGCCTGGCCAGAAGTCTCTAGCTGTTATATAAATCTATTTTTATTCCGAAAAAATAGTCCAAAAAATATAGTATCAGAGTTTAACTCTCTAAAATCTATTAAATGAAATAAAGCGAAATCTTAGTATTTAAAACCTGTAAGCTAAAACTTTAATACCTATTTTTACCATTCAAGGATCAGATGAAAGAACTGGCATATCTCAATAAATTTTTTTACAAGTATCGCTGGCGCTTTTTACCAGGGATTTTGTTTGTAATTATTTCCAATCTTTTTGCTGTGCTTCCTGCACAAGTGATTCGTATTGCCTTTGATCTTGTCAATGAAAACATAGCTATTTACAGGCTTTTTAATGGCTTTGAAAAACAAAAGCTCATAGCGGCTATTTTTGGACAAAGTCTATTGTTTTTTGGTCTGATTGTACTTGCTCTTGCTCTGCTCAGAGGTATTTTTCTTTTTTTTATGAGGCAAACCATTATCCTCATGTCAAGGCATATCGAATACGATCTTAAAAATGAGATCTATCAGCATTACCAGAAGCTATCCATGGCATTTTATCGCCGTAATAATACTGGCGACCTCATGAACAGGGTTACAGAAGATGTCAGCAGAGTGAGAATGTATCTTGGACCTGCCATTATGTACACCATCAACACTACAGTATTATTTATTCTGATCATTGTGGCAATGTTTAACGTAAATGCCAAACTCGCAATTTTTGCCTTGTTGCCCTTACCACTTCTTGCGGTTACGATCTATTATGTTCATACCATCATCAATCAACGAAGTGAAAAAATACAGGAGCAGCTATCATCGATGTCAAGTTTTGTACAAGAAACATTTTCTGGAATAAGAGTGATCAAAGCCTATGTAAGAGAAGATGATATCCGGAAAAAATTCAATCAAGAAAGTGAGGATTATAAAACACATTCTATGTCACTTGTTCAGATTCAGGCTTTATTTTATCCAATGATGCTATTACTTGTTGGAATAAGTACCATAATTACGGTTTATATTGGAGGTGTTGAAGTAATAAATGGGACAATCACCTCAGGCAATATCGCCGAATTTATCGTTTATGTTAGTCAGCTTACCTTTCCAGTAACTTCACTAGGCTGGGTAACTTCATTGATTCAAAGAGCATCTGCTTCTCAGAAAAGGATCAATGAGTTTTTACATACTCAACCAGAGATTATTTCTTCATCATCTGATAAAATTGAATTGAAAGGTGGAATTGAATTCAAGGACGTAAGCTTCACCTATCCAGATACCGGCATTCAGGCCATTAAAAATATCTCGTTTAAAGTTGAACCTGGGCAATTTATTGCAATTATTGGCCGTACAGGTTGCGGTAAATCAACGATTGCAAACTTACTAATGCGGATGTATGACGCTGATAAAGGCGATATATTAATTGACAATAAAAGAGTTGAAGAGCTCAACCTGAACACCTATCGTGACCAAGTAGGTTTTGTACCGCAAGAAGTATTTCTATTTTCGGATACAATTTTTAATAATATAGCCTTTGGATTGTCTAGAGTAGAAACTAATCAGGTAGAACAGGCAGCAAAAGATGCAGCTTTATATGATAATATAATAGGATTTGAAAAAAGCTTTGAAACAATGATCGGGGAACGTGGTATAACCCTTTCTGGAGGACAAAAACAAAGGCTCTCTATCGCAAGAGCGCTAATTAAAGAGCCACAGATCCTTATTTTTGATGATTGTCTTTCTGCCATTGACACCCACACTGAAGAAGAGATACTTAATAATCTGGGACGTTTAATGAAAAATAAAACCAGCATATTAATTGCTCACCGGGTATCTACCATAAAAAATGCAGATAAAATACTGGTGATGGATGGAGGCGAAATCATTGAGCAGGGCACTCATCATGACTTGATGGCATTAAAAAGGATTTATTTCGAATTATACGAAAAACAGCTTCTGGAAGAGCAGATACCCTGATGATTGAACCTTAAAAAAAGGTCAGAAGCTTATCCATCAATATAGTTAAGGTATTCTTAAGTGCTGAATATTCGTTTTTTAAATAGACCAACCCTAAAAAAATCAATTTGTTACTTTCCGAATATCTATTATATTTACCTCAAGAAACTAAAAAAAACAATGGGAGATTTCGATAATAAAGAACGAGAAGAAGTTTTTTCAAAGAAGGTAAGAGCAGGGAAGCGCACCTACTTTTTTGATGTTAAAGCTACGCGTTCAAATGATTATTATGTAACCGTAACAGAAAGTAAGAAACGCTTGGAAGATGGTGTTTTTATAAAACATAAGATCTTTCTTTACAAAGAAGACTTTGAAAAGTTTGCAGAAGGCCTGAAAGAAACCATTGATTACATCAAAGCCAATCAGGAAGTTGTTGAAAAACGATACGAATATTCAGAGAACCCTACAGAGCAAACTAAAGTAGACGATGATTTTTCATTTGAGATATAAGAGTATTTTAAAATAGATACTATTAAAAAGGCCCCGATTCAAATCATTGAATCGGGGCCTTTAATTTTAGTTCTATTTTTTTTATGCTGAACCCAGCTGATTATTTATGTGAATGCCCCTTTTTATAATGCTCTAACAATAAATCTCCACCAAAGTCATGCATTAAATCACGTACTACTGAATGCACATGATTAGCATTGTTCTGTGTATTATCGTATTCAATTATTAGTGTAGGGCCCTGAATTCGGTAATATGCTCCCTTGCCAATCACTGGTTTTGTATGGCCTGCCCATGAAAACCAAACATTCTCTAAACCCGCTTTGCGAATATCGCTCATCATTTTTTCAGCAAGAGCAGGCTTGTAGCGATGAACATAGATACTAATCAGCTGTACCATTAAAGATTGTTGTTCTTTTGACAATTCGGAATATCGGATACCAACAGGTTTCCCCATCATCGCATTGCGTTTATTCATTGTTTGAATATCTGAAAATGCTATGGTGTCAATAATTGCTTTTTTAATTTGTGTATTGGTCAAAGAATTTAATAAGGCAAATCCCCTATCCGATTCATTTTTCAATACTTGCTTACCGGCCATCGGGCCATTCAGTACAATTGCTGGGTTGCTTCCTAAAAATCCGGGAGTACCTGCAACCAATGACTTTTTATTGAAAGAAAAATTGAAAGAAATATGATGGCCTTCAAATCGCCAGCCCCAAATGGTTTTTGATGAGGGTGTACCAAAAATTGTAAAGTGGTAATTGCCCGAATCACGATATTTATCTTCTGGCTTCCTTTTTTCCAACTCTTTTAACACCGTTTCTAATTGCATGATATCAATGGTCTTTTGGAAAGTTTCATCGCCCAAACAAGACTTTAAAAGATCATAAGCTGATTCTTGCTGTACTGCATTCATTTCATTAAATGTGATTCCCCTTCTCACTTTTGGCACAAAATGGAAATTATAGCGTTCTTCGGTATCAAATGCAAAAACAGATTCTGTTTTCTGGGCTTCATTAAGCAATGAAATAAAACGATTGGCAAGAGAAATAGCATCCTGGCCTAGAACCGTACCCCGAATTAAAAGAAATGTAATTAGTAAAAAATATGTCTTTTTCATTTTTAGATTTAAATAAATATTGTTTTTCCCTAACAGTCAAAATAATGACTTTATTAAAAATAATATCCGGAATTCACTAATTAATAATTATTTACAGATATTAGTAAATACCCTAGAAATCGAAATTATTAATATTTTTTAATACTCTAAAATTAATAATTTGAACATTTATTTTTATAATCATCTAAGAATAAAAGCATGCCTAATTTTATCAAAGATTTCTCTCGAATAAGCTTCTATTTAATATTGTCAATAATACTACTAATTTCTTGTAAAGATCGTACTCAAACAGGACTAGGGAAAGCAGCAATACCCGCAGATAAAGCCCTAGCAACTTTCACC
>CAMDQV010000247.1 GCA_945906015.1 Pedobacter schmidteae
GCATCACTTCAATCAGGACCTTAATTCCGGGTGCTGTAATTCCGTCGTCGTTCACGACCAGTATGGTTGGTTTAGCTGTTTTCATTGTGACGAAAATACGAAATTTTCCGGTGGTTCTCCTGTGGTTGGTGTTCTTCTCCAAGCACCCCATTTTCCTGTGGTAGCTATAAAATTCAACCCCTGAAGAATCTCTATGGAGGATTCTGAAGACTCCTCTACATTTGCAAATCAGTCGCTGCGCTTAACTCGCAGGACATTACGTTGCTAAAAATACCGACCAAAAGAAAACCTACCGAGAGGGTGGCTCGCCAAGACGCTAAGGCGCAAAGTTTACAGACTATTCATGGACATTTGTTTTATATTCTACAATCGCGTCTTTGCGTCTTTGCGAGATTCTTTATTAACCTAAGCCTATAGCTTAGTTTGTGCCTTACTCAGAAAGTTTCCTCACCTGCTAAAGGGCAGGTTTCGGAATGACATTAGTTCTAAATTGATTTATTTTTTTAGGCACATTAGCTTGTGCTAATGGAGAACACTAACTAAAGTGGCGGATGAAAAAAAGCCCCGCTGATATAATCAGCTGGGCTTTCCATGGTATTCAATAAGCTTTTAAGCCAATCGATCACACCTTCGCGTGATTTACCTGTTGTCTGTTATCTGTTGTCTTTGCAGCTGAAAAAATAAAAAAAATTACATCTTGGTAGCCCCTTGTTTGATTTCTTCAACAACATTAGGGTCAAGTAAGGTTGAGGTATCCCCAAGGTTGGCGATATCACCTTCGGCAATCTTTCGTAATATTCTTCTCATGATCTTTCCTGAGCGGGTCTTTGGCAAGCCCGAAACGAACTGAATCTTATCCGGCTTGGCAATTGCACCGATGATTCGGACAACGGTTTGAAGTATATCTCTTCGTGTAAGATCATGATCATGAGTTGACGTTCTAAGGATCACATAGGCGTATATTCCTTGTCCCTTTATATCATGAGGATACCCAACAACTGCACTTTCAACCACATCGGCATGCATATTAATGGCATTTTCAACCTCTGCAGTTCCTATTCGGTGACCAGAAACATTGATCACATCATCCACTCTACCAGTAATTCTATAATATCCGTCCTCATCCCTCAAACAACCATCACCTGTAAAATACATGTTTTTATAAGTTGAGAAATAAGTCAGGCGGCAACGCTCATGATCTCCATAAGTGGTACGGATAATACCCGGCCATGGAAACTTAATACATAAATTACCGCTTACCTCATTTCCAACAAGTTCTATACCTGCTTCATCTACCAAGCAAGGCTGAACTCCAGGCAATGGAAGCGTTGCATAACCGGGTTTAGTAGGCGTGATTCCCGCTATTGCTGAAATCAAAATACCACTATTCTCTGTTTGCCACCAGGTATCCACGATTGGACAGTTGCCCTTTCCAATCTTCTCATTATACCAATGCCATGCCTCTTCATTGATCGGCTCACCAACAGAACCAAGCTTGGTTAATGAACTAAGGTCTTTGCCCTGCAATGGCTCTTCACCAAAGCTCATCAATGAACGAATAGCTGTGGGGGCAGTATATAAAATATTTACCTTGTATTTATCAATGATCTCCCAGAAACGGCCCGCATCAGGCCAGGTTGGGACACCTTCAAACATCAATGTAGTAGCTCCCTGAGATAGAGACCCGTATACGATATACGAATGCCCAGTGATCCATCCAATGTCGGCAGTACAGAAATGAACCTCTCCCGGCTGGTATTGAAACACAGTTTTAAAGGTATAACCAGTATAAACCATATAGCCACCGCAAGTGTGAACCACCCCTTTGGGTTTTCCGGTTGATCCGGATGTATATAATATGAACAATGGATCTTCTGAGTCCATTGGTTCTGCAGGGCAATTAGGATTACCCTGAGTTTCAACCTTTTTTATTTCATCTTCCCACCACACGTCACGACCTTTGATCATGGAAACAGGCGTACGAGTACGGGTCAAAACTATGATCTTGTTTACAGACTGACATTGCACAAGAGCATCATCAATAATATTTTTTAGAGGGATGTCTTTATTACCCCTGAAGCCACCATCTGCGGTAATTACCAAATTACACTGAGCATCGTTGATCCTGTCGGCAATAGATTGAGCTGAAAACCCTCCAAAAACAACGGAGTGAACTGCACCAATTCGCGCACAAGCTAAAACAGCTATTGCCAATTCAGGCACCATTGGCATATAGATACAGATTCGGTCGCCTTTCTTAGCACCATTATTTTTAAGTGCATTGGCAAATTGAATCACTTTAAAATGAAGTTCTTTATAGGTAAATGATCTGTAATGCTCTTCAGGATCATTTGGTTCCCAGATCATCGCAGTTTTATCAGCATCATTTGCAAGATGACGATCCAGGCAATTCTCCGTTATATTTAACTTTCCGCCACTAAACCATTTTACATTAGGTTCAGTAAAGTTCCAGTCTAGAACATTATCCCATTTTTTTTGCCAGTAGAACGTGTCAGCAACAGAGCCCCAGAAATTTTCTGGCTCAGACACGCTATAATCATAAACACGTTTGTAATCGTCAAAGGAATTAATTCGGAGATCCATTTTTTAATTTTTGTTCGATATATTTTTAATTAAAAATTCAGAATACAATTATATCATATTCAGGGCTTTTAGCCTAATATAGATGCAAAAAAATTACAATAAAAAATGAACCAAGACCGCTTTTAAAAGGAAAGACTAAATTTATTGATAAAGTATTGCGTATCTGATTTTTTCTGCTGATATTTGCAAACTCTTTATAGAATTGAATTAAATTATAAGATACACCTATAGTCATGTCGAGAATTTGTGATTTAACAGGAAAAATGGCGATGAACGGTTTCAACGTTTCTAATTCGAACGTAAAAACCAAACGTAAATTTTATCCTAACCTGCATGTAAAAAAGTTTTACATTCCAGAAGAAGATAGATGGATCACGTTGAAGGTTTCTACCTCAGCAATTAAAACCATCAGTAAAAATGGCATCACTGCTGTAATTAATAAATTCCTTAAAAAAGGATACATATAAGGAGTTATAAGTAGTAAGTAATAGGTAATAAGTAATTTATACAACCTACAACTTACAACCCATAACTTACAACTCAAAACTTAATACAATGGCTAAGAAAGGAAATAGGGTTCAGGTTATTTTAGAGTGTACTGAGCACAAAGAGAGTGGCATGGCTGGAATGTCTCGTTACGTAACAACAAAAAACAAAAAGAACACAACAGAACGTTTGGAGTTAAAGAAATTTAATCCGGTGTTGAGAAAAGTGACTGTTCATAAAGAAATTAAGTAGTAAGTTGTAGGTTATAAGTACTAAGTTATAAGTATTTTGTTAAAGAACTTAAAGCCTACAAACAAAAAATAAACTGAAATGGCAAAGAAAGTAGTTGCAACCCTGAAAACAGGTGCTGGTAAAGAATACTCAAAGGTAATTACAATGAACAAATCACCTAAAACAGGTGCTTATTCATTCAAAGAAATTATCGTTCATAACGATCACGTGAAAGACGCTATCGCAGGAATTAATACCTCTAAGTAATTTTCACATTGTATTAACAGAAGCCGCCCGCGTATAATCGTTGGGGGGCTTTTTTCATTAAATAGAATTGTTTTTGAAAGAATATAAAGATTGAATGTACTAGGCTGCTTCATCCTGGTTTTATTACAACAGAAATTTTTTGCCTGCATCAGCAAAATTAATTAAATTCAGACCTATGGGATTATTTGACTTTTTCAAAAAGAAAGAAAGCAATGTACAGGAACAGGTTGAACTGGATAAAAGCTTAGAGAAAACAAAGGAAGGTATTTTTTCCAAAATCACTAAAGCTGTTGTGGGCAAAACAACTGTTGATGATGATGTTCTTGATGAGCTGGAAGAGATCCTGGTCAATTCAGATGTAGGAGTTCAAACAACCTTAAAAATCATTGAA
>CAMDQV010000248.1 GCA_945906015.1 Pedobacter schmidteae
AGAGGCAATAATACGGTCAGAGAAGCAATGCACTCTGCTTTTTTGTACCATGCAATTAAAGCAGGACTAGACATGGGAATTGTGAATGCCGGTATGCTTGAGGTTTATCAAGAGATCCCTAAAGATCTCCTGGAACTGGTTGAAGACGTATTGCTTAACCACAGACCGGATGCTACTGAACGCCTTGTTGATTTTGCAGATACCATTAAAACAACAGGTAAAGTAATTGTAAAAGATGAAGAATGGCGTAAAAATAGTGTCGAATCAAGACTCTCGCATTCCCTTGTTAAAGGTATCATTGATTACCTAGACGATGATGTTGAAGAGGCTCGCCAAAAATATGACAAGCCCCTTGAAGTGATCGAAGGACCGCTGATGGATGGGATGGGAATAGTGGGCGATCTGTTCGGGCAAGGAAAAATGTTTCTTCCACAAGTTGTTAAATCTGCCCGAGTGATGAAAAAAGCAGTAGCCTATCTACTGCCCTTTATCGAAGAGGAAAAACTGAATAATGCAGATAGTAATCAGCGCAAAAACGCCGGAAAAATATTATTAGCAACCGTAAAAGGGGATGTTCATGATATCGGTAAAAATATTGTTGGAGTTGTTTTGGCATGTAATAACTTTGAGGTGATTGACCTTGGTGTGATGGTTCCGGCTCAAAAAATCATAGATACAGCGAAAGCTGAAAATGTAGATATTATTGGACTTAGCGGACTAATCACCCCATCGCTTGACGAAATGGTGCATTTTGCCAAAGAAATGGAAAGGCAAGGATTTACTATTCCGCTAATTATTGGAGGAGCAACAACCTCCCGAATCCATGCAGCAGTAAAGGTGGCACCCAATTATTCTGGACCGGCAGTACATATTCTCGATGCTTCAAGAAGTGTAACCGTATGCAGCACGCTAATGAGTGATGATAATAGGGCTGCTTATATCAACACCATCCGAGAGGAATATGATAAGGCCAGAGAGGCTCATTTAAACAAGAAGTCTGACAAACAGTTCAAAACTATTGAAGACGCCAGATTAGCAAAATTTCAACTAGACCTGAGTCTTCCAGCAGTTCAAAAACCAAGATTTTTAGGAACTAAAATATTTGCTGATTTTTCTTTAAAAGAGTTGGTTCCATACATCGACTGGACACCATTTTTCCATACCTGGGAATTAAGAGGCAGCTTCCCACGTATCTTTGAAGATGATTTTGTTGGAGTTGAAGCTAAAAAATTATACGATGAAGCCCGAGTGTTATTGGATACGATCATTGCTGATCAATCTTTGAAAGCTAAAGGTGTTATTGGGTTCTGGCCAGCTAACTCTGTTGGTGATGATATCGAACTTTATACTGATGAAAGCAGAACTCAGGTTTATAAAACGATCCATACCCTGCGTCAGCAATCAGAGAAAGCAGCAGATGAACCCTATTATGCTTTATCTGATTTTATTGCACCCAAAGAATCAGGCATTGCCGACTATTGGGGCGGTTTTGCTGTAACAACCGGCATTGGTTGTGATGAACTGGTTGCCGTTTTCGAAAAGAATTATGACGACTATAACAGTATTATGGTCAAAGCACTTGCCGACAGACTTGCTGAAGCATTTGCAGAACGTATGCACGAATTAGTAAGAAAAGAATTCTGGGCCTATTCTCACGATGAATTATTAAGTTCTGAAGAACTGATCAAGGAAAAATATACCGGTATACGTCCGGCGCCAGGTTATCCTGCATGCCCAGATCATACCGAAAAAGAAACTTTATTTGAAATTTTGGATGCAGAAAATGCAACCACTATACACTTGACAGAGAGCTTTGCAATGTATCCAACAGCAGCAGTTAGCGGTTTCTATTTTGCTCACCCTCAGTCACGCTATTTTGGATTAGGAAAAATCAACAAAGATCAGGTAGCAGATTATGCTATTCGCAAAAATATGCCATTAGAGGATGTGGAGCGGTGGTTGAGTCCTAATTTGGGGTATTGATTTGAGTTATCAGTTGTCTGTTATCTGTTATCTGTAGGTTGATAATTAGTAAACGGTATGAATTATTGATTTAAAGGTATAATTGGTTTTAGTAGAATTTTGATTGTAATTTATTCGCAAAACCAATTATTCAAAATGGCTGAATCAGAAAAAACATATAAAGATTTAAATGTTTGGCAGGAAGCGAGAAAACTTTCAAAAGATATTTATTCACTCACAAGTGAGTTTCCAAAAGAGGAACAATTCGGATTGATTAATCAGATGAGAAGATGCGCAATATCTGTACCATCAAATATTGCTGAGGGCTGTGGAAGAAATTATCCAAAAGATAGTATTCAATTCTTTCATATCTCAAGAAGATCACTTTATGAATTAGAAACTCAATTGTATCTTAGCTTTGATTTAAATTATATTGACCAAACCAAACTTAATGAGGTTCTGCTATCAACAGAAACTACAAGAAAATTATTGAGTGGGTTTATTAGATATTACCAAAAATTAAAATAAATCATCAAAATACATCTAATCTGACAACCGATAACTGACAACAGATAACCGATAACAGACAACTGACAACCGATAACCGACAACTGATAACCGATAACCGACTACCGCTTAAAATGAAAATCACAGAACACATAGCAGCCGCAAAAGGCAAAACACTCTTTTCTTTCGAACTGTTGCCGCCAGTTAAGGGTCAGAGTATTCAGGGAATATATGATGCTATTGACCCATTAATGGAGTTTAATCCTCCTTTTATTGATGTAACCTATCACAGAGAGGATTATATATACAAACAGCATGACAGTGGTTTACTTGAAAAAGTTTCATACCGTAAACGCCCGGGTACAGTAGCCATTTGTGGCTCAATCATGAACAGGTACAAAGTAGATGCTGTTCCGCATCTTATTTGTGGAGGATTTACAAAAGAAGAAACAGAAAATGTACTGATTGATTTACAGTTCCTTGGCATTGATAATGTATTAGTTTTACGCGGAGATGCCCGCCATGCGGATTCCGGATTTATTCCAACTCCTGGAGGGCATGCCTATGCATCTGAGCTTCTGCAGCAAGTTGTTGATATGAATAACGGAGTTTACCTTCATGAAGATCATGATACAGCTTATAAAACCCAATTTTGTATTGGCGTTGCCGGATATCCGGAGAAGCATTTTGAGGCTCCAAATTTAAAAACAGACTTTAATTTCCTGAAACAGAAAGTTGAAATGGGCGCTGAATTTATCGTTACTCAAATGTTTTTCGATAATTCAAAATATGTTGAATTTGTTGATCAATGTCGCAAGAATGGAATTCATGTACCGATCATTCCAGGTTTAAAACCGATCACATCATCCAAGCAAATGATCGGTTTGCCAAAAATATTCCATATCGACCTTCCTGAAGACTTAAGCGAAGCGGTTGCAAAATGTAAGTCTGAAAAGGAAGTTAAAGAAGTTGGCATTGAGCATATGATTGCACAATGTAAAGAGCTTGTGAAAATTGGAGCACCTGTTTTACACTTTTATACCATGAGCAATCCCGGCCCAACAAAAAAGATTGCAGAAGCGATATTTTAATATACTACCCATTGGATTAGATTTTTTAGTCCAATGGGTATTTACCCTCTTCTTAATTCGTTTTTTTTATAGAATCTCGCCAAAAAGATGGCATTATTGTCTACCCAAAAGATACTTCTTAAAGGATTCAAAGTCATTCCCAAGACTTAATACAAGCCGTATTTTATCCTCCAGATCTTTTACCTGAGCAGGAATTTCAATTTCACGGGCAATTTCATCTGAAAAAATATCCGGAAACTTACATGGATGAGCGGTAGCTAAAAACACACCGGCAGCCTCTTCTGCAGTATGATCAGTCATCCATTGTTTTAAAGCCATCCATCCAATTGCCGTATGTGGACACATAATATAGCCTTGGTCTGCATGAACCTGCCTGATGGCATTCAGAGTTTCCTCATCAGTATAACTATACCCTG
>CAMDQV010000249.1 GCA_945906015.1 Pedobacter schmidteae
AACATTTCATGATGAGTTGAGTAATTTATTTAAAGAAAGAAAAGAACTTGACACGCTTAATAAGCAAATGAGTAAAATAACCTCTGAAACCGGGATCAATCCTGACCGTGACATCAAAAAATTATGGGGCAATGAGCTATCTACAATTCAACTTTCGACCTATGAAAATCTATCGGTCATTAAAGTTACAAATGGCACACAGATGCAATTTTTCCTTGAGCCCTTAAGCTCAAGCTATTCTGAAACGATCAGAAAGATAAATTTCGAGAACTTATTTTATAATTATTGGGGTGACCCTCTAAAAAAATACGCTAAACCATTTTATATTATCACAGATAATTTGCTCATCCTATCTAATTCACCTGGCACCTTGCAGAGATATCTTAAAGACTATAATTCAGAAAGATTTCTTTTGAAAACGGAGGCATTCACACAATTCGATCAACTTGTTGGCGATCAAAGTAATATTTCATTCATTCTGCATTTCAATAATTCGGGAAGTATTCTTAAAAATTTATTAAAAAGAAATTATGCAGATAACTTTGGGAACAACAAACATGGTATAAATGACCTGTACGCTTTTTCTTATCAACTTGCGAGCAATAAGGATCATTTTTTTACCAATTTTTATACAGGTTATAAAAAATCAGTAGCAACGCCAGATGATGATTTCTTCGTAGATAGTGTAAAGAGCACAAATTAAAGAATGATCAGAACCAGTAGAAAAAGCACTTATTTGTTTAAGATATTAGTTTGGACGATCATTATATCAGGTACAAACAATAAGGCTTTTGCTCAACAATTTTCACTTTACAATAGTCGTACTCTTTATGACAGCTTTGAGAATCCATCTCAAAGAGCTTACCAAGTAGATACCAGCAGACGTTTTGCTTTTAATTTTTTTATACCGACGATCAGCATCAACAGCTCTTTTTCAGGGCCTGCTCAAAATGCATTCAAAACACTCCTTTATGATGGCATGTTTAATGGTAGAGATATTACAATTGGAGACAATAAGCTAAATAATATCACATTAAATTCAAATAATTATGTGGCGATGCTTAGGATGTTAAAATCTGTCAAGCAATACAAGGAAATAGGTCTGGCCTGGCAGATCAGAAACGATGGCAGAGTTAAAGTAAGTAATGAAATCTTTGCGGTCTTTGACGATTATAGGATCTTTAACTCCAGCTCATTACAAGACATTTTCAATTTAAATGGTTATAATCAATCGTATCATCAGTTTAGTTTTACTTATAGGCAGAACTATACCAAGCGTTTGGCAATTGGAGCAAAGTTAAGTCTGCTCAGCGGCATTAGTTATACCAGCCTAAGGGTTCGTCAGTCTGAAATAAATTTGGACGAGTCTGCAGATGTGATAGACGTTTCACTTCAGGGTACCCTGCGATCAAATTTTAAGTTTGATAATTTCCAAAGAGAGATGGTCAATCCAAATTTCAAAAATCCTGGCTTATCTATTAGTGTAGGTACCAGTTATAAATTGCGGGATGGCTGGTTTGTTTTGGGAAATTTAAAAGATATTGGATTGATTAAATGGAGCAAGGATTCATACGAGTATAACTTTAATACTGGCAAGATCTTCATTGATAATGCATCCAATCAAAGTGCAGATAACAGACTTGCAGATAGTCTTGATAAGAATATAAGTGCAACTTCTATAAACAAATCATATGTAAGTGCACTAAATGGTAAAGCAGAGATCCTGATTAATAAGGATTTTGGGAATTACCGTCCCAATCTGATCTTATCAAAAAGCATTTATTACAAAAGCGGAGATATTGCCTTAGTTAATAACTACCATTATAAAAACTATGTATTGACCGGAATGGCTGATTACAATACCAATGGTTTTTTACAGCTAGGCGGACAGTTGATGATTAAAACTCCAAATGTTGAACTCTACATGGGAAGCGATCATCTTATTAAATCGTTACAAATGTTGAAGACTTTTACTAAAAATGAAACTATCTATCCCAGTGGATATACCGGCGTATCATTTTATATGGGCTTTGCACTGAAATTTGGAAGAGTATTGGAACATCCGTTAAATGCGACACAGATACCTGGCTTTATCAAAGACCCTAAAAAAGGATTTATCAAAAGACTAGTCGGAAAAAAGAACTAGAAATTTCCTTTTTTTGATGTTGTAAGGAGAAAGTCCTTCAAATAAAAGGGTTCGAAATAAGCCAGATTTTCAAAATCTGAGTCACGAAATTTTTTCAAAGCCAACGCATTTAAATGAGAAGCAGATGTGGAAAAATCAATGAAATTAA
Source organism: Pedobacter schmidteae (assembly GCA_945906015.1). GTDB lineage: Bacteria > Bacteroidota > Bacteroidia > Sphingobacteriales > Sphingobacteriaceae > Daejeonella > Daejeonella schmidteae_A. The sequence goes on from CAMDQV010000249.1 coordinate 2,295, forward strand.
TTTCAGGCTGATCTGCAAAAAGCGCTCTAAATTTATCAGCACCATCACCAAAAAGGAAAAGCGACTGATCATTATATACATTAAATGAGTCTTTATCAATAATTTTTGCGCTAACTGATTCAACAATACTCAAATCGTTCCGATATATCCCAGTATAAACCTCCATGCGTCTGGCATCTAACATTGGTATAAGTAATGAAGAATCAGGGATGTTAAAAGATTCCGTAAAACCGGAGGCCATTGCTTCTATAGTATCAATTCCAATTAAGGGAATATCAAGAGCATAGCATAAGCCTTTAGCTGTAGAAACTCCAATTCTTAATCCCGTGTATGAACCAGGTCCTTTACTTATTGCAATTGCGTGAAGATTAGAATACTTCTTGTTAGCAGCAAACATCACCTCTTCAATAAACAAGGTTATATGGCTGGCATGAATATTACGCTCGTTCACCTCTTTTAATGCGATGATACTGCCATTTTGAGCCAAGGCTACAGAACAAGTTGTTGTTGCAGTTTCAAGAAGTAAAATCAATTGATCTTTCATGGATACAAAGGAGCAAAATTAAATACAAATTATAAAGCTTAAGGTACTGGATCATGACCATATCCACCCCAGGGATGACAGCGACCAAGACGCTTTAAGGTTAGCCAGCCACCTTTAAACGGGCCATATTTATTTATGGCTTCAAGCCCATAATGAGAACATGTTGGAGTAAAACGGCATGATTTTCCGAGAATAGGTGAAATTAAATACTGATAGATTTTTATCAGAAGTAAAAACAGAGTGGAAAATATCTTTTTTATAAGTTTTTTGAACATGTTTGCTCAGATATGTTCTTCTTTAAACGCAGCATTGCAGTATTAAATTTCTTTTCCATTGAAGCATATTCAGCAATTTCATTCCCGATATAATTAATACCAAGCACTATTTTTTCTGAACGTTCATTAAAAAAAGGAAAAAGATTTTCAGACTTTTGAATACGGTAGATTTCACGAATTCTGCGTTTTAGCAAATTTCGATCTACAGCACGTTTAAACTTTTTTTTGGGAACACTAATTAGTACCTGAACAGGGAATTCTGAATTGGCTTTACAGGAGAGCCAGATTATACGAAAGGGATAAACTAAAAAAGAAGAACCGTTATCATAAAGCTTTTCTATAAGCTGAATATTACATAAACGTTCTTCTTTTTTAAAACTGTTCATTTTGATTGTTATTTAGCCTCACTGACAAGCAGATATTGATCTGCAAAATCGTAAAAGGCTACGAAGATACAATCAAAATTATGCTTTATGGCGACGCTCGTCAGATACAGATAGTCTCTTTCTACCTTTAGCTCTTCTAGAAGCTAATACTCTTCTTCCGTTTGCACTGCTCATACGCTCTCTAAACCCGTGCTTATTTCTTCTTTTTCTTTGAGAAGGCTGGAATGTTCTTTTCATGACTCTTTAATCTATTATTACTCTAAAAAACAAGAGTGCAAATATAAGCTTGATTTTTCACAATTCAAACAGTTGAATAAAAATATCCTTATCTTTCTTAAGAAACGAATTTTCCATAATCGGATTTATGAAATTAAACCCTCTATATTTGCTTATATTATTTCAAATATAGCCTTTGCACAGCTTAAAACTGAAAATTATAAAATTTATAATATCCA
>CAMDQV010000250.1 GCA_945906015.1 Pedobacter schmidteae
ATAAAGCTTTTCTCCCTCTCTAATTACCTGAGGAGAAAATACAATTGGGCTCTTGATAGAATCAGCCGATGCAGGCGCTTTCCAGGGCTCCTTTTGAAGGTATCCGGACTTAAAGGAGATCATTAATAAAGAACCGATTCCAAAAAACAAAAAAATAAAATTTCTATTTTTCATTACAATTATTAAATTTAAAGCATTACTAATCAACAATTTATATAATTAAAATAAGGTCAACCATGGTTAAACATAAAAAGATCATTTAATTTTAATTATACGTGATTCAGCGTTATTGACACCAAAAACAAACTGGTTAACTGACTTTTTATCAGAACCAACAGACAAAAGGCTTCTTACATTACCGCGAATAGTTAAACCGCTTTTCCATTGTGGAACGTAGGTGTAATTACCTTTTCCTGAGCCAGTAACCAAGGTACCATTACTTGCTGTATATTGTCCAAATTTGATTCTGGTCCATGAATTATTACCAGCAAATAATAAGTCTTTTTTACCATCGCCATTCGCATCCAATGATGCTATTCCGTAAACAGGAGCATATTGAACCTCTGTTGGCAAGTGAATTAATTTAAACCCATTACCTGTATTTTCAAGATAGATTGTTTCAAGAATTTCAGCTTTTAGGATCTTTGCATCCTTTAGTTGCTCAGCACTGAACAGATCTATAATTGTTGCATTTGCGTATTTATGATATTCTAAGAAATTCTTCTTTATAACAGGCAGCTGATCTGCAAGGTCATCTCTAGATGCCGCAGGATAAGAAACACCATCGATATAATAACAGAAAATTGGATCAATAGAACCATTCTCATCAAAATCTTTAAAGTAAATAGTTAAGGGTTCCTTTTCGCTTGCTTTGAACTGTGCATTCAAACCCAAATTTCCAATAACCAGGTCCTTATCACCATCATTATCCATATCCTCTGCATAAATGCGATTCCACCAGCCTGTAGAACTAAATTTTATATACGTAGAAGAAACATCCTTTAATTTGCCATTTTGGTTTAGATATACCTTAATAGGCATCCACTCACCCACAATAATTAAGTCTTCCTTTTTATCCTTATTTAAATCAAGCCATATGGCGTCTGTTACCATACCCATATTTATAATTTCAGGAGCAATACTCTTTGTGCCATCCGAATAATTTCCTTTACCATTATTAATAAGAATTTTACTTTCAGGGGCGCTTGGGTACATTCCAGGTAGTAAACGACCACCTACAAACAAATCGATATCTCCATCAGCATCTATATCTGATGCTTTTACAGTTCCAGTGCTGATTAACATGGCTGGAAGAGCAGAAACTTTTCGTGAAAAATTACCTTTACCATCATTAACATAAAGACGGTCTTGTAATAACTTATTATCTGGTGCAAATTCATAACCTCCACTAGCAACATATAAATCCATATCACCATCCTGATCACTATCAAGAAATTCTGCTGCTGTATCTTCAGATTGTGCATCAGCATCTAGAGCTGATGATGTCTTTCCAATAAATTGACCTCCAGAGTTCTGAATAAACAAAGTACCTGCTTGTCCGGCTGCTCCACCAATAAAAAGATCCTCAATTCCATCTCCATTTATATCAGCTTTTGCCATGCATGGGCCTTGTCTTGACAAATAATTAGGCAATAAGGTTTGAATGGTAAAATCATTGAACGGATTCTCTTTATGAGTATACGTAATCGATGATGAACTTTTGAAATAAGTTTCCGAAACAGGATTAGGGACATAAACAGGAGCTGCAGCAGCATTCTTTAAATCAAGGGTTAGTGTTTGATTTACTTTAACATTAGTCAATTTTTGCATTTTATCATTTGGCCAAATAACCACTAAAGAATCAAGCATCTTAGTACTACCCAAACCAAAATTCAAAATAGGATCAACAGAAGATTGAAATCCGCGAACAGGAATTTGTTCCTGAAAGTATTTCTTACCCTTACTGTAGGCTATAATCTTAGCCCCAAAACCCAAAGAATTGTTTTTGTCGCCATTTAACTTAACTTTCAAAAAGGCATTTTTGGTAAAAATATCCGTGTTGTTTCTGTAAATTCCTGCATAATCATTGGTATTACTAACAATTAAGTCCATATCACCATCATTATCCAAATCTGCATAAGCAGCTCCAGCAGAAATACCCGACTGATCAAGACCCCATTCTTTATTTTTATTTTCAAACCGATCATTTCCCATATTATGAAAAGCATAATTAGGCATACTAATAGTGGGCATTTTCTCGATATAATCTTTTACTGTAGTTTCTTTTCCCTCTTGCCTTGATTTTATGGTTTGATCCATTGTGAATTTTAAAAAATCCATATCAGTATAATCTTTTACATAACCATTGGTTACAAAAAGGTCTTTATTGCCATCATTATCTAAATCTGAAAAAAGAGCAGACCAGCTCCAGTCTGTATTAGAAATTCCAGCTAACTGCCCGATTTCAGAAAACGTTCCATCGCCATTATTTTTTTGAAGCATGTTCCGGCTAAATTGATAATAAAAGCCCTTTTCAAACAAAAATTGCATTTTATCAAAATTTTCTGAGCCAGAATGCATCTTTTGAGTTTTGTTATCTTCTGGAAGCATATCGAGCGTTACCAAATCAGGCAAAGCATCATTATTAAAATCAGCAATATCAGAACCCATAGAATACATGGATATCTGATCTATATTTTCTGTAAGCTTATCCGTAAATGTTCCATTCCCGTTGTTCATGAACAGATAATCAGGCTCATTAAAATCATTAGAAACATAAATATCTGGCCAACTATCACCATTTATATCTGATACTGCCAGGCCTAGTCCAAACGTAAGTACATTAGAAGTTATACCCGCTTCAGCACTGATATCTTTATAATAACCATTATCATTCTGATACAACTTATTCGCAAAATTCGGATTTTGCTCTTTTCTTAAAGCTACATTTTCCTGAACACCAGTACTGTATTTCTGTAAGGAATGATTGATCAGGAACATATCCAGATCTCCATCTTTATCATAATCAAAAAAGGAGGCCTGCGTAGAATAACCCTGATCTGCCAGGCCATATTCTTCGGCCTTTTCTGTAAACGTGAGATCCCCATTATTAATAAATAATAAGTTTTTTCTTCGGGCCGGATCGATATCTGCTGAACGACAAACATAGATATCTAAGTTTCCATCACCATTAATATCCACCATAGTAGCACCCGTACACCAACCCTGCAATAATGCTACACCACTTTTATCTGTTATATTTTCAAATTTAAAATTCCCTTTATTTAAAAAAAGTCGGTTTTTAACCATATTACCTGTAAAAAAGATATCCTGAAGCCCATCATTATTGATATCGCCAACAGAAACCCCTGCTCCATTATAGAAATACGAATAGTTCATTACATTTAGTTCATCTCCCTCCTTTAGCATATTCCTGAAGTCTATATCAGTTTCGCCTTTTTCTAAGAGCGTAAAAAGTTTATTATCACTACTTCCACAACCGGTAATGATTAAACTAAAAAAGAAAACGAAAAATAAGTTTCTAAGCATGTAATTATAAATAAAATAGCTTTTTGATGAATACATTTTGAGCGACCTAATTAATCTGAATAGTTCAAAACAAAATCGAATATTTATCAATAAAATAACGGTTTAATATATAGGTTTGATCTGGCAGATATTTTGTTCAAATTCAATGCAGAAAAAACAGCAATTCAATCATTAAATATAAAAAATTAGATCAAAATTAAACCCATCTATTTAAGATTAAACAGTCCTAATAGCACTATTAACCAATCATTCAACTATTTAATAGATCAATAAATATAATCGAGGCCAGATATGAATGTGAATTGCCTCCTATTCATTTTAAAATATAATGGAATAAACAAAAAAGCCTTCCCGATATAAATCGGGAAGGCTTTTTAAAGATATTAAATCTGATTATTTATT
>CAMDQV010000251.1 GCA_945906015.1 Pedobacter schmidteae
TGTTCGGCAAGGAAAGTCTGCAATTGCTTGTCATTACTAAAGGTGATCATTAGATCGCGAATAGCTGTAATGTCTGTACCAGCAATTTCAAGTTCGTTCAAACGACCTTTCAGGAAGTCAATTACAATATCCGACCAATCGGGATGATGGGCAGCAACCCAGATTCCAATCTTTTGCAATTGGGGAGTTTTGCTTGTTAAGAAAGGCGATACGTTTTCTTTCTTAAGAGCTGTGCCTCCTATTTGATCGAGTGCAATCAATGCCGTTCTTTTCACATTGGCAGATGGGTTATTCAATGCCGCCTGCAATAAACCCGCATCATTCAATTTAATTAGGGCATAAATTAATGCATGCTCTTCAAAACGATCATTATTGATTGCTGACGCTTTCAGTAATGCAGGAACGGCACGTTTATCGCCTATCTGACCTAAGGCAGTTGCAGCTTGCCTTCGAACAGCAAATCTATCTTTCTGAACCAATTCTATCAGTTTGTCTACAGAGAGCTTATCTTTTGCCAGCCCTAAAGCACGGGCAGCCGAAGTTCTTACTATAGCTGAAGGATCAATCAGGCCTGAACGTACTCCGATCATGGCATTTGGCGTAGCGATACGCGAAAGTGCGAATATTCCAGCTGCACGTATTTCTTCACTTGCAGCCTTCAGTAATGAACTTTTAATTGGCAACACTGCTGCTTCTCCCTTACTAATTAATAGCTCTATGGCATGGTCACGAACGGCTATACGAGGGTCTTTCGTAGCGGCAACGAGTGAGGCAACAGCCATTGATTTCAAATTCAATTTAGTACCCCAGGGATCATTTACTTTTGCAGCACCAATTTTTCTGATCCTGTAAATTCCTCCTGGAACATCTAGCTTTGCAACCCTAGAAAGCGGGCACCCTAATATAAACCAACCACCAGTATTTACTACTAGCATACTACCATCGGCATCTTCCAACACATCCGTAAGGTGCATATCCCGAACATTTGATGTCACAAATGGCTCATCAGCAGTTTTATAAGTTGCCCCATCGGCAATTACCTTATGACGCATGATGCGACCCGTATTAAATTCAGCACTAAAGAGGCTACCCTGGTATTCTTTACCCATGGTATTTCCACGATAGCGCATAATTCCAGAAGGAGCTACTCTGGCCATTTTATTCATTACTGGCATCAGGTCGCCAGTTAAAATAAATTTATCCTTTTCAATTACCGGATTATTTTTTGGATACGTTCCGCCTTCTACCCAGTGCATAATCGCATCACGCAACCCAGCCTGAGGATCGATAAAATAAGTCATTGTTCCAACGGTTTCACCGGATGGCATAAATGCCAGCTCAATCGAATTGTCGAAACCGCCACCGGCCATTGATTCTAGTCCGCTTCCATCAGGTCTGCATCTCCAGATCCGGGTACTGCTTCCTTTTAAATTTTTACCTTCTTTGGTAGTGATGTCAAATCCACGGCGGGCATCTGTCATGTATAACCATCCATCTGGACCCAAAAATGGTCCGCCCAATAATGCACCATTTGAATTCAATACCCAGCCTGTAAGAACTACCTCGCGCTTATCGGCAACACCATCGCCATTGGTATCGGTAAGGCGTATCAGATCTGGTGAAGAGGTAACATACAAACTGCCATTATAAAATACACCTCCTTTTGGAAAGGAAAGTGAATCGGCAAAGATCTTACTCTTATCAAATTTGCCATCCCCATCAGTATCTTCCAGCAAACGAACGTGATAGGGCGGGTCAGTCAACATTCCTTGGTTTGTAGGTGAACTACCATCCGATTCAAAGACAAATAACCTACCATCAGCATCAAAAGAGGCAAACATGGGAAAAGAGATCATACCGGGATCAACAGCCCGTTCAATGGTAAAACCTTCGGGAACTTGGAGCCCGTCGAGTTCAGGAACAGCCGTTTCTTTTTCTTTATTGCCAAGGAAAAACAAGACACTGGCAGAAAGAACTACTACTGCAGCAAGCTGAAAAGGTGATTTAAAGATTTTTGTAAAATAGCTCATTGGTTTATTGTAAATTTTAAAATGGTAATCTGTTTGTATTGAAATTATTTCTTAAAAGCAGTTTTTATTCCGCAACGGTTTAAAAAGTTAGTCGTAATCTTTTGGACCCGCTCATCTACGCCATGTGAACGTCCAAAATGTGAGTATGGAACAATAATTCCAGGAGGCTGCGACAATCCAAATGACCAGTAGATAGTTGCGGCATTGAAAACCCAGTTACCTTTTCCGCCGGGATAAACCGTTGCCGTATACTGTGATTTGGCATTTATAGTATTGATCGTTTCGCCTTCGGCCACCACTTCTAAACCCGGAATATCAGCAGGATCACCATGATGCTCCCATCCTACAAGTCCGGGAATCTTATCCCCCTTCTTCATGCCCGTACTTTCAAATATCCAATGTTCAGGTTTAGTCACAATCCAGTCGGCAGAACCATTGAAGGGATACATGGTTCTAGCACCGATCAGGGTATTTTCATTGGGCCAGTCATTCCGTTCAAATGGCCCCATGATACCTAAAGCTTCCTCTACCTTGCTAACCCCTCCAAAACGACCAATCCTGAAAATTGTACGATACGAATTCTGCTTAGCATCGATTACAACCTGTTTTGGATCGCCCCCATTCTTTGCCAAGCCTGAATCTTTGTTAAGTTTTGCAGAATCCATTTTAACCTCTGGCTTGAGATCAATCACCCACATCAATGAATTCCCTGATAGAAATGCAGCATTCAATCCGCGAGCTACAGCATTTTTCACATTCTCAAACATTTGAAGCGTCCAGTACTCATCATGACCAATAGAGAGAAAACATTTTACCCGGTCAAGCCCCTTGGCATCTGTATGGGTATCAATATTACTACAATAAGTAACATCATATCCTTCCTTTTCTAGCCAGTAGCAAAGTGGGTATTCCCAAAGTAAAAACTCACCCGACCCTTGTGAAAGCGGCTGATCCACTACTTGCGGATATTTTGAAAAAGGACGATTAAAGCTCGACCAGGTTCTTGCGCTATGCGGTTGCAGGGGAGGGTCGCTGTTATAAAGTGAGTGCCTAGAATCAGGCCATTTATTATAAGCCTGCCAAGTGGTATCACTGGTTTGGAACATCAAATCAGCCTTTCTATCATCGCGTACAATGAAAATGATATAACTCTCGTATCGATGTGCAGTACAGGAAAGTTTCCCTACATACACTCCACTCATCCAATTTTCAGGAATTTTAAATGATGTGGATTTATCCCAGTCGCATTCGCGCAAACGATGTTCGGCAATTGGAGGAACAACCTGTGGTTGCACAGAGAAGGGCCCCAATTTTTGCATGAAACGTCCGCCCTTGCCTCCATAATATCCCATGCGATAGAAATCAATGTTTACATCCGTTTGGGATGATGCACTTAAGAAAATATCGATTGACTCGCCGGCACGAACACTCATTTTGGAACAGTAGCCTTCAATTTCTTTGGAACGTAGTTCTTCAGATTTTACATAAGTTAGCTGCCAGTCAGTAGTACCCTGCTTTTTATTCTCGGCAACAATCAGGTTACTTCTTTGCTGCTCAGCATTTGAAAAACCAGACAATGGTAGCAGAGCAGCAGCCAATCCTGCATTTAAAGCCCCTTTAAGAATATCCCGACGACTTATTTTATTCTTTGATTTCTTCATTCTATTTGAAATTCAAGATCATAATTGAAAAACACATATTGTTACTCCTTTTCAACTAATTTAATCTGTGTTTAAACAATTTATAAAGCTCTCGATTTACGTAACAAATTATGCATGATTTGCTGACCCCGTTTATCCGGACCGTGCGGACGGCTCCAGTGTGACCATGGTAGCGTATGCCCCGGAGGCATACCTAAAGCCTGTGCCCAGAAAATGGTTGAGGCACTGAACACAATATTCCCTTTTGGAGCA
>CAMDQV010000252.1 GCA_945906015.1 Pedobacter schmidteae
TTATCAGTTGTCTGTTATCTGTTGTCTGTTGACTGAGGTTAAGGTGCTGGAATGAAATGAAGTAGAATTCATCTCAATACTCAATACTCACTACTCAATACTGTAGTTATCAGTTATCAGTTGTCTGTTATCTGTTGTCTGTTGACTGAGGTTAAGGTGCTGGAATGAAATGAAGTAGAATGCATCTCAATACTCACTACTCACTACTCAATACCCAATACCCAATACCCACTACCCACTACCCAATACTAAATCAAACTGCCAACCTGTCATTTTAAAAAACCCTTATTTCTAGTCAATCAATGGCAAAATACTGTCATTTATGGTTAAGTGTTAATTGGCACAAGGCTTGTTATTTGCTACGAGGTAAACTAAAATAAATTTAAGAAGAATTTTAATATGGCAAAGATAATTGGTATTGACTTAGGAACTACAAATTCATGCGTATCAGTGATGGAGGGTAATGAGCCTGTAGTTATCCCAAACAGTGAAGGTAAACGTACTACCCCTTCAATTGTGGCATTTGTTGACAATGGCGAACGTAAGGTAGGAGATCCGGCAAAACGTCAGGCAATCACAAACCCTACAAAGACCATTTCTTCAATCAAGCGGTTTATGGGTAATAGCTTCGGTGAGGTTACAAATGAAATGGCTCGTGTTCCATACACAGTGGTTAAAGGAGATAATAATACTCCTCGTGTTAAAATAGACGATCGTTTATATACTCCTCAGGAGATCTCTGCAATGATTTTGCAGAAAATGAAAAAAACAGCTGAAGATTTCTTAGGTCATGAAGTAACAGAAGCAGTGATTACTGTTCCTGCTTATTTTAATGATGCTCAACGTCAAGCAACGAAAGAAGCTGGTGAGATTGCAGGATTGAAAGTTTCCCGTATCATCAATGAACCTACCGCTGCAGCACTTGCATACGGTTTAGATAAGGCTCATAAGGATATGAAAATTGTGGTATTCGACTGTGGTGGTGGTACGCATGATGTTTCTGTTCTTGAGTTAGGTGATGGTGTTTTTGAAGTTAAATCTACTGATGGGGATACTCATCTTGGTGGGGATGACTTTGATGCAGTGATCAGTGACTGGATGGCTGATGAGTTCAAGAGTGATGAGGGTATTGATCTTCGTAAAGATCCAATGGCTCTTCAACGTTTGAAGGAAGCCGCTGAAAAAGCGAAGATTGAGTTGTCAAGCACAGCGCAAACAGAAATTAACCTTCCTTATATATCAGCAGGTGACGGAATGCCTAAGCACCTTGTTAAGTCGTTGACCCGCGCTAAGTTCGAGCAGTTGGCCGACAGTTTAATAAAAAGAACTATTGAGCCTTGTAAAAAAGCATTAAAGAATGCTGGTTTAAGTACCTCTGATATTGATGAGATCATCTTAGTAGGTGGTTCAACACGTATCCCTGCAATTCAGGATGCTGTTAAAGCATTCTTTGGTAAAGAACCTTCTAAAGGTGTTAATCCTGATGAAGTGGTTGCCATTGGTGCAGCTATTCAGGGTGGTGTGTTAACTGGAGAGGTTAAGGATGTATTATTACTTGACGTTACTCCGCTTTCATTGGGAATTGAAACAATGGGTGGTGTAATGACTAAATTGATCGAGGCAAATACTACTATTCCGTCTAAAAAGTCGGAAGTATTCTCTACAGCATCTGATAATCAGCCATCTGTAGAGATTCATATTTTGCAGGGTGAACGCCCAATGGCAAATCAAAACAGAACAATTGGTCGTTTCCACCTGGATGGTATCCCACCTTCACCTCGTGGTATTCCTCAGATTGAAGTAACTTTTGATATTGATGCAAACGGTATCTTACACGTAGCAGCAAAAGATAAAGCAACCAATAAAGAACAAAAAATCCGTATTGAAGCTTCTTCAGGTTTAACCGATGAAGAGATCAAAAAAATGAAAGATGAAGCAGAAGCAAATGCTGAATCTGATAAAATAGCACGCGAAGAAGTGGATAAACTGAATGCCGCTGATGCATTGATCTTTTCTACAGAAAAGCAATTGAAAGAATATGGTGATAAATTAGCGGATGATAAAAAAGCTCCTATCGAAGAAGGTTTAAAGAAACTGAAAGATGCTCATGCAGCCAAAGATTTCGCTGCAATGGAGGCTTCTCAGGAAGAGCTTCAAGCTGCTTGGAATGTTGCTTCAGAAGATATGTATAAAGCATCTCAGGAAGCAGGGCAGGGTGCAGGAGGGGCTGAGGCAGGTCAAGAAGCTGCAGCTGATGATACAGTCACCGATGTTGACTTCGAAGAAGTAAAAGAAGACGATAAGAAGTAATTCTGAAATGTAATAGTTAAAAACCCCATTCTTTTAGGAGAATGGTTTTTTTTTGTTTAATAATCCTAGACTAGTTATCTCAAAATTTGTTTTTTAAACTTTCAATAAATAAGCAGATTTTCTTTCAGTAATTCAATACTTTCTATAAGCCAAAAAAATACTACCAAAGTTTAGCCGGATATTCTCCTGAAGCCACTAGTTTATCAATACAATTTTGTACAATTGGTTTATCTTCAACATATGTGACACCAAACCATTGGTTTTGGGTAGGGATAACTTGGAATGATGCTTGTTTATTCTTGATCAGACTTTCTGCTACCAATGGGATAAAAAATTCAGCCTTCGGATTTTCAACATTGGCAAGCGCAAATTCTTTGAATAATTTTGCGGTCAGGTCAAATACCTCTGTGGTAAATCCCCAAAAATTCATGGATACACGGGTGTCAGATTTTATAGGAAACTCACGGCCATTTTCTTCAAATACAATATGTTTATTTCCGCTTTCATCAGCTTTAAAATAAACTTTTGTGCGCTCATGAATCTCGGTTAAATTGCCATCCGCATCTACTTCGCAAACTCCTCTTGACACAGAGCCATGCTCAGAAAGTGTTTTATCGATCTGAAATCCAATCATTGAAAATTCTTCGTCATTTACTTCGTTATTTAGATAGTCGGCCATTTTTTGGTATGACTCACGACCGTAGAAATCATCTGCATTGATCACACAAAATGGCTCTTTTACCGCGTCTCGGGCAGCAAGTACAGCATGTGCAGTTCCCCAGGGCTTTGCTCTTTCAATCTCAATATCGATACCAAAAGGCTTAAGGTCGAATGTCTGGAAAACATAGTCTGTTTTGATTTTCCCTTGTAGCTTAGGTTCAAAAATACCTTTGAAGTTTTCAGCAAACTCTTCTTTGATCACAAAAATTACTTTGCCAAAACCGGCTTTTATCGCATCGTATATAGAATATTCTATGATTGTTTCACCGTTTGGTCCAAATCCATCGGTTTGTTTCATGCTGCCATATCGGCTTGCCATTCCTGCTGCGAGGATTACTAAAGTAGGTTTCATGCTTATTTTGAATTGAGTTAATAGTTTATTTCTGGTTTTATATCAGATTCTTAGCTAGAATTAAAGGTTGATTAAAACTGGAATGCAATTTCATCTGTTTGTAGTTTCTTTGTTCTCAGCATTTCAAAGAGTCGTCTTACAAAGACTATTCCAATTTGATGGTTAATGGGTCAATTTATATTATTTTATTCCTAGCAACTTTCATTCCTTTTTTGGAACAAAATCAGAAAAATAATTATTTATTTTTTACGTATTTCTCCAGCCAGTTATCCATTTCCCACATCATATGCAGAATAGATTCTTTAGCTCTATAAGCATGTGATTCGGAAGGCAGTAAAACCAGTCTGGTGATTGCTCCATGACCTTTTAGAGCAGTGTAAAGCCTTTCACTTTGCATTGGAAATGTACCTGTATTATTATCTGCCTGTCCGTGAATGAGTAATAATGGAGTCTTAATCTTATCTGCATAAGAGAAAGGTGACATTTTATTATAAACCGAAGGTGCCTGCCAATAGGTTCGTTCTTCAGCCTGAAAGCCAAAAGGTGTAAGGCTTCGGTT
>CAMDQV010000253.1 GCA_945906015.1 Pedobacter schmidteae
ATTTTGGACGCGGCCAAGAGATACTCGAACAACGACATTTAATTAAACTAAAAACAATGAAAAAAAGAAGAAAGCAACACCTGTTGCAAAGATTAAATTTATGACTTAATTTTAACTATCTCTGGTGAACATTAGTTTGAAGACTTACAAATAACTGAATAAGTAAATTTTAAATAAATTCTCGTCTAATCTATTTATTAAAAAAAAATGATTTTTTTTAATGAGCTCAAAGTAATAATACTTTATTTATTAATCATTCTATTGATTGGCGTTCTAGGCTGTAACAAACAGCCTGGAACCAATCAATTGACTTCTGCAGTAGAAGCAAAAGACGCCCTTGCAACTTTCACCGTAGCCGATGGTTTCAAAATTGAAATGATTGCTTCAGAACCATTAATTACCGACCCAGTTGATATGGAGATTGATGAATTTGGACGTTTGTATGTTGTTGAAATGCATGGCTATCCTCTAGATACAAAAACTGGTAATGGCAATATCATTTTACTATCCGATGAAGATGGAGATGGAAACATGGATAAAAGAACGGTATTTGCTGATAGACTAACGTTACCAACAAGTGTGATGCGCTGGAAAAAGGGGATTATTGTAACCGATGCGCCACATGTTCTATACTTTGAAGACACCGATAATGATGGCAAGGCTAACTTGAGAGACACCTTACTTTCAGGTTTTGCTTTATCAAATCCACAACACAATGTTAACACACCTATTTATGGATTAGATAATTGGATTTACGTTGCCCATGAGGGTTCTGTGACCACTCGCGAATATAAAGAAGAATTTGGGGATGAAGGTTCAGAAATTATATTTCCAGGAGTTCCTAATAGTCCCAAATTAGCCATCAATGCTAATGGCCGTTCAATAAGATTTCATCCTGAACAGCTAAAACTTGAGATGAGTTCAAGCCGTACGCAATTTGGGCATACTTTTGATGAGTGGGGAAATCTTTTTGGCTGCAATAACTCCAATCAGGGCTACCATGAAGTAATTCCAAATCGATATTATGAACGAAATCCAGATTTGCTTTCTTCTGAAGCTACTCAAAATATGTCGGATCATTTAAATGCGCCTGAGGTTTTTCCAACAACCAATCATCCTGATCGACAGATACTAACCAATGTAGGAGTTATGACTTCTGCTTGTGGAATTACAAATTATTTAGGAGATTCTTTCCCTGATCCTTTTAATAAAAATGTAACATTCATTTCAGAACCGGTTAGTAATCTTGTTCATGTTGATATTTTAAAAGAAAATGGAGCAAGCTTTACTTCTAGTAGAATTCTCGAAAATCAAGAATTTCTTACTTCAACTGATGCATGGTCACGTCCTGTAAATACCTATGTTGGTCCTGATGGTTCAATTTATGTTTTAGACTATTACAGAAGAGTAATAGAATCACCAGAATGGATGTCTGAAGAGGCAATAAAAGCTGGAGATCTTTACGATGGTCATGATAAGGGACGTATTTATAGAATTTCTCCTAAAGACGCAAAAAAAGCAGCATGGACTAAGGACCTAAAACTTGGAAATGAAACCTCCGAGGGTTTAGTAAAGCAATTGGAAAATAAAAACTATTGGTGGCGAATAAATGCACAGCGGCTATTAGTAGACCGCGCAGACAAATCAGCTGTAGCTCCCTTAACTGAATTAGTAAAAAAATCAAAATCTCCATTAGGCCGTCTTCATGCATTATGGACATTAGAAGGATTAGGAGAACTTAACTCCACACTTATAGAGCTCACATTAAAAGACGTGGTACCCGGAGTACGTACAAATGCAATTAAACTTGCAGAATTACATTTATCAAAATCACCGGAATTAACTAAAGTACTTCTTACCCTTCAAAAAGATAGTGATGCAAAAGTGAGATTTCAATTATTATTAACCCTAGGATACATAAATAGCGCTGAGGCAGCTCGTGTTAGAAATAAAATTTTATTTAAAGATGTAACTGATAAATGGGTTCAAATTGCTGCTTTATCAGCTCCCCCATCCCAAATAGCACCCTTATTGAAAGTTGTTTTAAGCAATTATCGTACTGATGTTCCAGAATATGCTTCATTGGTTCAAAAATTCACAAGAATGGTTGGTACTAGTGGGAGTCAAGTGGATATTGATAAACTCATCAAACAATCCACTTCATTAGCTACAAATAAACAAAATGCATGGCAAGGACCTATGCTAGATGGGCTTGCACTAGGGCTTGAATCCAGAAAGTCGAAATTACCAGAGTCTATTTCTTCATTTGAAAAAGATCAAAGTTTATTGGTAAATACATTTTTTGACCATCCAAGCCTAGAAGTTAGGCAGGCTGCTCTAGAAATGCTAAGGGTAATTGGGTTAAAAGATGAATCACTCAAAAATAAATCAATTCAAAGAGTTTTAAAAATTGCTACCAATCGTAGTTTATCAGATAAAAGCAGAACTGAATCTATAAATTTCATTGCTTTAACTGATCCAAGCCTACATTCAACGGTATTGAAACAGTTAATAGTCCCACAAGAGCAGCCCATAATACAATTAGCAGCATTAAAAATTTTAAACAAAATTCCAAATACTACAGTTAGTGATTATGTTATCAAACAATGGTCAGTACTAACCCCCGAAATAAGAGAAGCAGCAATTGCCACATTTCTAGGTAAAGATAAGCAGGATCGAATTGAGTTATTATTAACAGCTATTGAAACAAATAAAATTCAAGCCAGTAGTGTAAGTTTTGGAAGAAGTGTTGGGCTTATGCAAAATACGGATGAAAATCTTCGCAATAGAGCCAGAAAGCTATTTACCAAAGATGATGAAGAAGGTAAAAAAGTAAATAAAGAGTATAAAAAAGCTTTGGAACTGCAAGGAGATGCTACAAATGGGAAAGCTGTCTTTATTCAGAACTGCGCTATTTGCCATCAAGTAAGGGGAAAAATAGGTGTAGCATTCGGCCCTGATATGGGCACTATTCATAATTGGATACGCGAAGACATTATGGCTAACATTCTAGATCCAAATCTCTCCATTTCGAGCGGTTATGATTTATGGGAAGTAGAATTGAAAAATGGCGAACTCGCTCAAGGAATCATATCAAGCGAAACTTCTATTGCATTAACTCTTAGAAATAATGGCAAACTTGATAAAACCATCAACCGTCAGGACATAAAGTCAATAAAAAGTTTGAATGCATCAGCAATGCCATCTGGTTTTGAAAAGAAGATCAATAAGCAGGAAATGGCAGATCTACTGGCTTTTTTACGCAAAAATTAAAACTGAAATAACACTTTGTTTCTAAAAATAAAAACAACAGACATGCAAATCAAGCAAAAATTATTATCTACTATTTTTTTAATCTTAATGATTCTGAATAGTATTTTTTCTTCAAAATTTGTAGTTGCACAATCAAACAATCCTGCTAAAACCAAAACTTCAAAAGGAACGATGCTTGTGGGTACGGCTGTAATTGACATAACACCAGAAGGACCAATTCTATTAGCAGGTTATGGTGGTCGAAAGTCAGAATCTGAAGGTGTTCTTCAAGCACTTAAAGCCAAAGCTCTTGCTTTTGGAAGTGATAGTGAAGGTCCATCTATCCTAATTACTGTAGATCTGATAGGTATACAATACTATATGACCAAAGAAGTTGCAAGGCGCCTTTCAGATAAAATAGGGGTTGATCCTTCACGCTTAGTTATTAGTGCTTCTCATACTCATACAGGTCCAGAAATTGGCAATTTGTTAAATCACTTCGCCCGACAATTACCTCCTGAAGAGATAGGAAGAATCGACAACTATTTAGAAACACTAACTAAAAAGCTAGTGCAAGTAAGTTTAGAGGCATTAAATGTACGAAAACCAGCTAAAGTAGCTTGGGGTCAAGGCAAAGTAGGATTCGCTATGAACCGCCGCAAGGTAGTAAACGGTAAATCAGTGGG
>CAMDQV010000254.1 GCA_945906015.1 Pedobacter schmidteae
CTTGTCAGTTGGCCCATCAATTTGCTGACCGTTAACATCTATAGTAGAAATCAGGTTATCTACTTTATTGTGGCTGGCATACATTGCAGCCTCCCAAACCTGGCCTTCCTGCAATTCTCCATCACCATGTAATGAAAAAACAAGCCGACTGTCTTTATTTAATTTTTTAGCAACTGCAGCACCAATAGCAACAGACATCCCCTGGCCTAATGATCCTGATGCAATTCGTACGCCAGGTAAATTTTCATGAGTTGTTGGGTGCCCTTGTAAGCGGGTATTAATCTTTCTGAATGTAGCAAGCTCAGATGCCTCAAAATAACCTGAACGGGCTAATACACTGTACCAAACAGGTGAAATATGTCCATTTGATAAAAAGAACAGGTCTTCACCATGGCCGTTCATATCAAACTTGGTGTTGTGCTTTAGCGTATAAAAATACAAGACTACTAAATAATCAGCACAGCCAAGTGAACCACCCGGGTGACCTGACTGGCAGGCATGTACCATTCTAACGATATCTCTGCGAACCTGAGAGGCAATTTTTGTTAATTTTTCAATATCTGGAGTCATATTTAATACTTAATGGCTCTACTAAAATAGCCATGATTTCTGAATAGATGAGCTATTTAATTATTTTATTGTGTCTTATTTACTGGGTGTTAATTATTTCAGGATTTCTAATACCTGTGCAGATGAATTCTTAGTATCAACTTTATCAATGATCTTGCGAATCATTCCATTTTTATCAATGATGAAAGTTTTGCGTGAAACACCCATGTATTTTTTTCCGTACATATTCTTCTCAACCCAAACACCATATGCTTCAACAATTTTCTTTTCTGTATCAGCGATCAATGAGAATGGCAAATTATATTTACCAATAAATTTGAGATGTGATTTCTCATCGTCAGTACTTACTCCCAAAACTTCAAATCCTTCTGCTAGCAAGGATTCATAATTATCCCTGAAGCTGCACGCTTCTGCAGTACATCCCGGCGTATCATCTTTGGGATAGAAGTAAAGGATAATACTCTTTCCTGCAAAATTACTTAAGCTTACAGATTTGCCATTTTGATCATTTACAGTAAATTCAGGTGCCTTTTGCCCTTCGCTTAATTCATTCATTTCAATGCGTTTTTGATGCCCTAAAATTAGTAAAATAAATATAGTGAAGTGAATATTTCTGTTACTTGTAAAATACAGCATGGAACATAGCGGTATTATTTTTCTTGTCGCTTACAATTAGTTGGAAATCATGTTTTCCTTTGACAAGTAAATCGTCTAGACGATGCCATAATGAGCCAGATTTAGAATCATACTCCATCAAAACCCAGCGACCGTCAAGCAGCGCGGTGAAGCTGTCGATTCCTGATAGATTATCAGCTATACGAAATTGAATCTTTGAAGCTGAGGCCAGATTTACTCCATCTCTGATATTTATAGGGATTATTTTAGGTGCCACAGTGTCTAGGGTAAGATAAAAGCTATCAAAGGTTTTTAGTTCAGCCTTTACAGTTCCATTTTCATAGTACCCACCCTGTGCAATTTTTTTGGTATTTACAATCAAGGCTTTGCTTCGCAAATTTGATGGGAGATCTTTAGCTATGTTTATGGATAAACTATATGTTCCGTTTAAAGGAATTAAACGATTGTGGACATGATGTATAGGTGAATATCCGCCAATAGGCTTGGGAGATCTGCTATAAACAAAGTTCAGGTCACTAAACAGCGTTTTTAAAGGAAATGCAATACTGAGCCCGGTGGTATCAAACGTATTTATTTGGTTAAAGGTCATTTTTTTTCCTTCAGGCTGTTTTAATAATTTTTTTGATGCAAGATCAAATCTGACTTTGAAGTTCAATACACTTTCATTTCCGGCAATATCTTTTACCACATATTTTGCCTCATGTATAGTTTGATCAGTACTATTTATTAGCCCACTATTGACCGAATTTTTATAAATATTCAATTCATTGCCTGGTTCTATGAAGCTCTTCTGAATACGTTTTCCAATTGAAATCAATGTAGGATGATCAATATGTGAATTTATGCCACGGGAGTGTTCAAAAGAGAATTTTTCCCAAACAGAAGCATAAATCAGCCTACCATCAATAAACAATTCTATAGAATAAGTTCCATTTTGATTGTCTGATGCAGAGTTTTTATCGGAAGCTATAATGCCAAAGCCAGATTCTCCTCCAAGTGTAATTATGGCTTGGTTTGAAACCTGGTAGCGTCCAGCAGCTCCGCTAAGTGGGTAAAATTGCTTTGGTGTATGTTCGCTAAAAGGATTTCCATTCAGTTGATACACGTATAAGCCTATTATTGAAGGTTTAATCTTATCAGGAATGGTAATGCCAAAAAGTTGCGGATTAATAGTTTCTTCAGTTTTTGTATCACGAAGCTCAAAATGAAGGTGGGGGCCACTAGAGCCTCCTGTATTTCCTGCATAGGCAATGATTTCTCCTTTTTTAACCGGAATTTCAACAGAAAGAAGCGGAAAGTCAACATCAAATTTTTCGACGCTGTATTGGTAGGATGTTAATGCCTGGCTTATACGTTCATTGTAATTTCTTAGATGCATATAAACCGAAGTAAACCCATTGGGATGATTTACATAAAGTGCATTACCCCCGCCGCCAATCTGAACTCTGATTCTGGAAATGAAACCATCTGCAACTGCAAAAACTGGATAACCTTCACGCTGATTGGTTTTGAAGTCAAGCCCAGAATGAAAATGATTGGTACGTATCTCGCCAAAATTACCCGAAATAATTGGTGGTAGGTTAAGCGGAGGCCTGAAATAATTTAGTGGATAGCTGATCTGATTTGTCTGGCTGTAAACCACACAATTTATTAAAAGAAAGGCAAGTGTTAAATAGCTTTTAAACATTTGAATATAGTATTACCGGACATAAAAATCCAGTAATTTTTCATCTTCCAAATAACCCGCCAAATGATCACCAACATTTACTTTTCCAACTCCCTGAGGGGTTCCCGTAAAAATAAGGTCTCCTTTTTTAAGAGTAATATAGTTGGATACAAATGCAATAATATATTCATAAGAAAATAACAAATCACTAGTATTACCGCTTTGAACAGTATTTCCATTGAGATCTAGCCTGATGCTCAGCTTAGTTAAATCTTTGAAAGTTGATTTAGGAAAAAATTTGCTTACTGGAGCTGAATTATCAAATGCTTTGGCCAGTTCCCATGGAAGCCCTTTTTCTTTATGCTTTTGTTGTATATCCCTTGCGGTAAAATCTATACCAAGACCAATTTCATCAAAGTAATTACCTGCAAATTTTTCAGCAATATGCTTTCCTTCTTTTGAAACTTTTAAAACGAGTTCTATTTCATGATGGATATCGCTTGAAAATTCGGGGTGGTAAAATGGTTTATTATCCTTTAAAATAGCTGTGTCTGGCTTCATGAATATAACAGGTACAGTTGGAACAGGATTATTTAATTCTTTGGCATGTTCGGCATAATTACGTCCAATAGCTATTATTTTCATACAGCGAATATATAAATACAGAATAAAATGAAGATAAAATTTTGATTAAAGTACTGAGATGCGCTTTGTAATGATCTCTGATCCTACACTAACACGAATAAAATAGAAACCGCTGGTGATGCGTGATGCGATGGTGAAAGGTTTAGTTTGATCGCCGGCGGCAACTCTTTCAGAAAGCAGGGTAGTGATTTCATTTCCTAAAACATCCATAATTTTTACAATTACATTAGCATCTTTGCTCATGTTAAAGCTTAAATTTAATTGATCAGAAATTGGATTTGGGTATACCTTTACATTATTCAACACCTTTTCAGTGTCATTGTCAACAGGTTTAGGAGCACCCATGATCTTCGTATTCCCAAAAAAACTTTCTTTGGCAGGTTTAAATGGAATGAAATTTACCTTTACACCATTTTTA
>CAMDQV010000255.1 GCA_945906015.1 Pedobacter schmidteae
AGGAATATTGGTCAATGAATTTTTAGAAACCAATATCCCAGACATTTTTGCTGCAGGCGACTGTGCTCAGTTTCGTTTTACAAAAACCGGTGAAGCCCCAATTGAACAGTTATGGTACACTGGTAAAATGCAGGGTGAAACATTAGCGAATACAATATGTGGTAATAAAACAATTTACGATCGTGGAATTTGGTTCAACTCGGCTAAATTCTTTGATCTTGAATTTCAAACTTATGGTAAAATTCTACCTGAAATTACCCCTGAACAAGAGAGCTTTTACTGGGCACATGAAAATGGTAAAATTTCATTCAGGGCCAATTATAATAAATCAGATCGAAGCATAATTGGGTTTAATTTTATAGGAATACGGTTCAGACAAGTGATAGCTGAACAATGGATACACGAGCAAAAAGAAATAGAATATGTAATAGAAAATCTTAAACAGGGTTGGTTCGATCCTGAATTTTCGGATGCCCATTATGAAAAAATAGCAAAATATTTTAGCGTTTACCCTATTAATTGATCATTTTCAACTAAAAAATGCAAGACCATTCCTTATCAATAGCCAAGCCCACAGAAGGCCTTCTTTCACAAAAGATAGGAGCCAGCCTTATTGCGGCTGCAATACTTTGTGCACTAATAGCTGCATTTGGTCAGGTTGAAACTCAGTCTGTACTCTTTTTTTGGTTAATAATAGTTTTCATTTTTGCAGGAGGAATTATTTTTTCAATCCCATATTATAAAGCAATACCGGGAATAAAGAACAATGGCATTATGCATAGTGCTGCAACAAATCGGGGTGGCATAGCATGGGGAATTGGCATTTTAATGACTGGATTTTATATCCTTCTATATTGGTTTCCCCACTATTTGGAAGGGTTGATCAGGACTATAGACCCATTGAGTAGTTTACTTAGAAATAAGGCAGCTGACCAGTGGTTTTTATACGGCACATTGTATACCCTTGCAGTCATCATTATGGGCATTCGTTTTATAGGTAAGTACAGATCAAATAGATACCAGGTATTGAGAACACTATCAGTTATGTTTTTTCAACTTGGATTTGCATTCTTAATACCTGCATTTTTATTAAAATTGAATCAACCTGAATTCTACTTTTCCTATTTCTGGCCATTAAAATATTCCTATTTATTTCCAAATGACATCAATTACCTAATCCAATCAGGAAATGTTGGTGTTTTCATGGTTTTTTGGGGGCTTGTCATGACATTTATTGCCACACCAATTTTAACGTATAATTATGGCAAACGCTGGTATTGCTCATGGGTGTGTGGTTGTGGTGCCTTAGCAGAAACATTAGGTGATCCTTACCGACAAAATTCAGACAAATCACTCAAAGCATGGAAAGTAGAACGCTGGATGGTCCATTCTGTACTGGTTTTCGTTGCCTTAACTACAGCTTTATTATGGCTAAATTCATGGAAAAATGGCACCATACTTGGTGATGCCTCCGGATTATTTTCACAATGTTATGGATTTCTGATAGGCTCCGTATTTTCTGGTGTGATTGGAACAGGGTTTTACCCAATTATGGGATCAAGGGTTTGGTGTCGTTTTGGTTGCCCTATGGCAGCAATATTAGGATTATTTCAACGATTCAAATCAAAATTTAGGATTACAACAAATGGGGCTCAGTGTATTTCATGTGGCAATTGCTCAACTTACTGTGAAATGGGAATTGACGTAAGAGCCTATGCTCAAAAAGGCGAAAATATAATTCGCTCTTCATGTGTAGGATGCGGAATATGCTCAGCTGTATGCCCTAGGGGGGTTCTTAACCTCGAAAATTTGGCTGAAGAAGGAAGATTTGAGTCATATAGTCGACTTGAAAATAAATAATGAATACTGCCACTAAAAAACCAGCAGTTTATGTGATCATACCCGCATTCAACGAAAGCAAATCGATTGGGAAAGTTATTACAGATATTCCTGATCTGGTGAATGAAACGATTGTTGTTAATAATGCGTCAACTGATCATACTGAAACTATTGCAAAAGAGCATGGTGCAACTGTTTTAAGAGAAAATAGAAAAGGATATGGGTATAGCTGCCTAAAGGGAATCGACTATCTCCAAACAAAAGCAAATGCTAACGATATTATTGTATTCTTAGATGGTGATTATTCAGACTTTCCTGACCAAATCAGCATGATTATTACCCCTATCCTAGAATCAAACTTTGATATGGTGATCGGATCAAGGGCCTTGGGTGTTCGAGAACCAGGATCTATGCTATTTCAACAAATTGCAGGAAACTGGCTGGCTACAGCACTAATAAAATTATTCTACAATGCCCATTTTACAGATTTGGGTCCATTCAGAGCTATTCAATGGAAAGCCCTTCAACAAATAGACATGAAGGATAAAACCTTTGGTTGGACAGTTGAAATGCAGGTAAAGGCAGCAAAACACAAATTGAAATTTACAGAAGTCGCGGTCAATTACAGACAAAGAATTGGAGTAAGTAAAATTTCAGGAACAATCTATGGAACTATAATGGCTGGATATAAAATAGTACTTACCATCTTTAAAAATATTTAGTCCAAGATTCAAATCACTTATGTTAGCACTTGGTATTATCCTAATTTACAGTTTTTTCTTCTTCTTTATCATCCTATTTAGTCTTGGACAGTTAGCGCTACTCATCACTTTTTTAACCTATAGAAATAAGAACAATCATAAAATTACGCTAAACTCCTATCCGAATATTACCATCCAGTTACCGATTTATAACGAACGATATGTTATTGAACGACTACTTGACTCCATTTCAAATTTAAACTACCCTAAAAAAAAAATAGAAATACAAGTTCTTGATGATTCTGATGATGACACCAGTATAATTATAGAACAAAAAATTAAAAAATTAATTGCTTTGGGTTTTACAATAGCTCAAATTAAACGTAATAATAGAATAGGATTTAAGGCTGGTGCTTTACAAAATGGCTTAATTCAGGCTGCTACTGAATTTATTGTAATTTTCGATGCCGACTTTGTTCCAGATCCGGACTTTTTAATCAACACTCTTCCCTATTTCAGTAATGATAAGATTGGAATGGTGCAAACCAGATGGGGACATATCAATCCAAGAGAATCATGGCTAACAAGAGCCCAGGAAATAGGATTAAACAGCCACTTTATTATTGATCAGGGCGGACGAGCTAAAGGCGGCTTTTTCATAAGTTTTAATGGCACTGCCGGAATTTGGAGAAAAGCCTGCATTGAGGACGCCGGAGGTTGGGAAGCTGACACACTCACTGAAGATCTTGATCTAAGTTATCGTGCGCAAATGAAGGGTTGGCAGTTTAACTATTGCCCTGAAATAATTTCACCAGCTGAGCTACCAAATCTATTAAGTGCCGTAAGATCACAACAATTTCGATGGATCAAAGGAGGAGTAGAAACATCTAAAAAATTAATAGCCAGATTATGGAATTGTGATCTGCCTCTTTCAATAAAATTATTTGGAAGCCTGCAGCTGCTCAATAATTATATCTATGCTTTTATACTTTTAACAGGTCTGCTTAGTGTTCCCTTAATGTTATTAAAAAATAAATCAATAGAGTTTGATCACTTCTTTAACTGGAGTGGTATGCTAATTAGTGTATTGCTCATTAATTTTTTTTATTGCTTTACAGCGATTTTAATGGACAAAAAAAATATCATTGTATCTATCAAGGAAATCCTGAGTGCATTCCCAATAGCCATAATCGTATCCATGGGAATGTCCTACCACAATAGTATTGCTGTATTAAAGGGAATTCAAGGTCATAAAACAGCATTTATCAGAACCCCAAAATTTAGCCAATCAAAGAAAGAAAATTACTACTTAAAAAGTCAGAAAATCAGGCAATACCTACCTGAATTTATACTATTTATCTATTTTCTACTAGCCGCTGTTGCCG
>CAMDQV010000256.1 GCA_945906015.1 Pedobacter schmidteae
AGTTGCCATGATCAAAACACCTGAAAAAGAAAAAGGTTCAACAAACTTATTGTAAGCTAGTGCAGAATCAGAGGTTACAAAAAATAGTGCGCCCCAATATATCAGCCTGAAACTATACAGATTTACTCTTTTGTAACGGTAAGCAGCCAATATTGCCATGATAGATATCACAAACATATAAGCCATGACCGGAATCCTGAAATCATTTAGATAATCGCGAATCCATGAATAATAACTCAAAGAAAAAACGCCCATCACAAAAAACATAAGGTGTCCATAATACTTTGATGCCTGCGGATTATTTTTAAAGTCTCTAAAAAATGCCGTCGAATAAACAATATGGGCTAATAAAAATGAGACTAAGCCGTAAAGGAAGAAATAAACATCATTACTCGCAAACATCAAAAAACTATCACCAAACAACGAAAAAAGCAAGCCTGTAAAAACTAATCTATTGAAACCCACCTTCATATTGGCCTGCAAATATAAATAGGTACCCAGTGAAATACAGATTAGCGGCTTTATAAAAAGAACGTATTCCTGAAAAAAAACAGATTGAACGAGTAAATTCAGAATAATAATCACACCGAAAAGAAGGGTAAATTTTTTATGCTCTTTTAACATAAATTATAGTCGTTGAACCCGTTTAAACCAGATAAATGAAAGGATAACCAACATAGTATTCCCGATCAATAATTGAATGAAAAACACTTCTGCATTAAAAACCAATGGGCAAAGACCCCAAAACAAGAAACGGAAATATTCCAGGTTGATTGCCCATTTCTTTTTTTCCATCATTGAACCGTAAGCCGTAAGGCTCATAATGACCAGAATCACGGAGGCAATAAGCTGTAATAAATGAAGTTTTGCTGCAATAAAAATTAAAATACTGGCTATGATCAATGAAAAAACAAATTGAAAAAGGATATAAATTGTGAATCTCTTGTCGTAATCAGGACTATACTTAACATAAGAATTAATAGTTATTTCTTTAGGAAATTGCCTCCCACCCATAGCCTCCGGAAACCAACCAGGTGATTTTGTGAATACAGACACCTTTTCCTTAATACCTTTTGCTCTATTAAGACTCGTAAAGAGCTCTATCCAGTAATGAATATTTGCCCATACAGGATTCCAGCTTGCTAAAGGCGTAGTAATACCATAAACAACTTCTTCTTCCTCCTTTTGAAAGGTGCCGAATAATCGATCCCAAATAATTAATGTCCCAGCATGATTTTTATCAATGTATTTTGGATTTGAACCATGGTGAACACGATGATGGGATGGGGTATTCAGGAACCACTCAAAAAGACCCATATCACCAATTGCTCTGGTATGAATCCAAAATTGATACAGTGTATTAAATGCACTAACGGTAAGGAACATCACCGGCTCAAAACCAACAAATGCCAAAGGAAGATAAAATACCCATGAAAAACCCGATTGAAACCAGGATTGCCTCAGGGCAACGGTTAAGTTATACTCTTCCGACTGATGATGGACAATATGCGCCGCCCATAGCGCATTGATCTGATGACTAAATCGATGAAACCAATAATAAAAAAAATCCACACCCATGAACAGAATTAACCAAGTCCATATCGTATTCGGAAATGAATAGAACCGCCAAGATTCGTAAATAAATAAATATCCAAAAAAGGTGATTGTTTTTAAAAATATTCCTACTAATTGGGAACCAATTCCCTGACTAAGATTTGCCAAAGAATCATTTAACCTGTAATAGTTGAGTTTTTTATAAAAAGCGTAAATCAGCTCTGCAGCTATTAGGATAAAGAAAATAGGAATCGAAAGGGCAATATAATCTACTTTCATAAATCAAATTTAGGATTTTAACTTGAAGACAAAAAATCTGGATGAATAGTATACAATTCTGCTATAGGCTGTCTATATTAGCGGTCCCGAATTTATAATGCGGATACGCTAACCATATACCTTAAAAATACTAGTACATGAAACGATTTCTTCTACTTTTTGCCGCATCGGCAATTTCAACATTAAGCTTTGCGCAAACAAAACCATTGCCTACTACTGCTCCATTATTCAAAACCCCTAGCGACTCTGCTAGTTATGCTTTTGGCGCAAGTATCGCCAATGATCTGAAATTACGTGGAGTCACAAGTTTGAATTATTCATTGATCTCAAAAGCCATGAATGATGTTTTATCTGGCAAAGCAGTAATTATGAGTCCGGAAAAATGTCAGCAAGTTATTTACACTTATTTAAGTGCCATTGAAAAGAAAAAATTTGAGGGCTCGATCGCAACTGCAGCAAATTTTTTAGTAGAAAACAAGAAAAAACCGGGAGTTACTACGCTTCCAAGTGGTTTGCAATATGAAATAATAACTCCGGCAACTGGAGCTAAACCAGTGGCAACAGATGAGGTTACCGTACATTACAAAGGCACTCTTACAAATGGTAGTCAGTTTGATAGTTCTTTAGATCGTGGTGAACCAACTTCATTTACGCTAAATCAAGTTATCCCAGGGTGGACCGAAGGCCTTCAGCAAATGTCAGTTG
The DNA here is from genome assembly GCA_945906015.1 of Pedobacter schmidteae. Taxonomy (GTDB): domain Bacteria; phylum Bacteroidota; class Bacteroidia; order Sphingobacteriales; family Sphingobacteriaceae; genus Daejeonella; species Daejeonella schmidteae_A. Next base: position 2,539 of record CAMDQV010000256.1, read on the forward strand.
GATCAAAATACCGTTTCTTTATCCCTCATGCTCTTGGTTATGGAGAACGTGGAGCTGGAAAAGATATCCCTCCTTATAGCACGCTAATATTTGAAGTTGAATTGATCAAGATTGGGAAGTAGGGGAAAAAGCTGAAAGGGGAAAGCTGAAAGCTAAAAGAGGAAAGGGGAAAGCTAAAAGGGGAAAGGTGAAAGCTGAAAGGGGAAAGGTGAAACCCGATAGCTATCGGGTTAAAAGTTAATATTCTACAGAATTAATTGACTCTTAGGTTCAAAATACAACCAAAAAACTGGTAAATCACCCTTGCGACGTTTTGGTGCTAAATTCTATTGGTACTGTTAGCCTATTTATTTTAAAAAATATTCCAGAAATAAAAAGGCTTTCTCATTCGAATCTGGATTGGGGGTATGATCTGTACGGTTGGTCATAGCCACTCTATTTTCATAGCCCAGAAAACGATTCACTGCAATGCTATGATTTAATGGAATCCAGCGCTTTTCAGGATCTTCTGAGCCTCCCGAAACAAGAAAAGGCCTTGGAGCCATTAGGGCATGCAGTTCATGTAGGTTTAGTTGTTCTGAAATTAATCTGGGGTACAGCCCCTTTGCCGGATTTTGTGTTGTTATAAGTCCTCTTTTACGCCATGGTTGAGGATGATACCCTAAATACCAGGGTTCCCAATAATTAATTGATTCTCTACTATCATCAAAAACAATTCCGGGATCAGACCAAACGGCACAGGCAAATTTTTCATACAGGCAGGAAGCAAACATACCCCATTTTCCTCCATATGAATGACCCATGATACCAATTCGCTTGCTGTCAACCTGCTTAACTTTTGCTAATACATTCCAGGCATTGGCCGCAGCATAAGCTAGCATTGAAAGAGGCTGAACGCTGGCATTTTTTATATCCGGATAATACAGCGAATAGGTTTTATTGTTTGTTGTTTCTGTTGTTCCCAAAGATAGTGTCACAAAACCACGTTTAGCAAGCTGATAGGCAAAATCACGATCAGGCAAATCAGCGCTTCCTAATCCTGCAGAAGTTTCGGGCTCATAATAAACAGTAATCACTGCAGGCTTTTTGCCAGCTCCGTCAGGTATCATCAAATAAGCATCTGTTTGTTGGTCAGGAAGCCAGTAAAATCTGACCTTGTATTGCGTAAATCCATCCTTGTGGGTTGAATCTCTGATCTCAAAATTCTGATTTGTGATTAATGCAGGCCATGCTCCCATGAGTCCGTTCCATTTGGCTAGGATCTCTTTACGTCTAATTTCCCAGTCATGTTTATTTTTTACCTGTTTTCCATCGTAAAATGTTAAAGGAGAACGATAATCGCCAAATTGGTCTTTAAATTCAAGCGGTGCAGTAAAATAGCTT
>CAMDQV010000257.1 GCA_945906015.1 Pedobacter schmidteae
TCTTGCCCGAAAAATCATTGAAAACTGGCTGATTTGGATATTTGTGGACATCATTTATATTGCTGTGTATATAATCAAAGATCTTCATCTAACAGCAGGAATGTATGCCATATATGTTCTGATAGCCGTAATGGGCTATATTAACTGGAAAAAAGAATACAAGCAATCCAAATTGACGCTAAATATAAAGCTTAACAAATAGGATGGATTTAAGGAGGCTAGTATGGAATTGAACCTGATTAGGATTGCAATCGTCGGACCAGAATCAACTGGTAAATCGACCATTTCAGAACAACTGGCCAAGCACTATCAAACAGTTTGGGTGCCTGAATATGCCCGCAACTACTGCGAGAAATTAACAGCCCCATGTACCTGGCAAGACGAGATCAATATGTTCAGAGGACAGCTTGAATTAGAACAGCAAATGGCCATCTCTGCCAGGCGAATTCTGATTTGTGATACTACCTTTATTACAGTCAAAATCTGGAGTGATCATATGTTTGGCAGCGCGCCTCAAGAAGTTCTGGATAAACTCCCTCATCATCCCTACGATCTTTATTTACTTATGAATATTGATTTGCCTTGGGAAGAAGACCCATTACGCGATTTTCCTGACAAGCGCGAACATTTTATGGAAGTTTGGCATACTGAATTAAAGGCATTGAATGCAAATTATTCGCTGATTTCAGGATCTGAGGAAGACAGACTGCAAAATGCAATTCAATGTATTGACTCGTTTATGATCAATAAATAAGTGGCTTATTTCTCAATTTACTATCGAATTGATTGGCTTGGAATCAATCTTAAAACTACTATACCGTTCTAAATTAATTCATATTTAGGGTGGGTTTTTATTTCTAATCGCTTTTAACTTAATTTGCAGAAATTTTAAACTATGGAATTGTTAGCTAACCCTGAAATCTGGATTTCATTAATCACATTAACTGCCCTGGAAATAGTTCTTGGAATAGATAACATCATATTTATTTCAATCATGGCGTCTAAACTGCCAGCCAACAAGCAGAAAAAGGCTCGTCAGCTAGGTTTAGCCTTAGCTATGATTACACGGGTGCTATTGCTATTATCTTTATCATGGATAATGAATTTGACCAGTCCGCTGTTCAATATGGGCGAGTGGATTGCTTTAGCCGACGCAGAATTATTAAAACAGTTTACTATTTCAGGTAGAGATTTGATCCTGATTATTGGAGGGTTATTCCTTATTTATAAAAGCACTACTGAGATTCATGATAAACTTGAAGGTGCCGACCATCAGGCTGAAACAAAGGCAGTAGTCACTTTTACAGGGGTTATTGTGCAGATCCTGCTTCTTGACATCGTTTTTTCACTCGATTCAGTGATTACCGCAGTGGGGATGGCTGATTATATTCAAGTGATGATTGCTGCTGTGATCATTGCAGTACTAGTGATGATGTTATCTGCAGGTGGAATTAGTGATTTTGTAAATAAACACCCAACAGTTAAAATGCTGGCCTTATCATTCCTTCTACTGATTGGTGTTTCACTATTAGCGGAAGGTTTTGATCAACATATTCCAAAAGGTTATATCTACTTTGCTATGGCTTTCTCTGTGTTGGTTGAAATGCTGAACCTGAAAATGAATAAAGGTAAAAAGCCTATTCAGTTACGTAATTTGACTGAAGAACCTGATAAAAAGTAGTTCAGCAATTACATAACGCGGCAAAGTAGCCCCTTAAGATATTCTCCCTCAGGGAAAGATGATCTTACCGGATGATCTGATGGCTGTGAAAACTGTTGAATAAATTGAACTTCCTTTCCTGCATCCAGAGCTGCCCATGCAATAATCTGTTTGAACATGCTGATGTCAACTGCTCCTGAACAGGAGTACGTTGCCAGAAGTCCGCCTTCAACAAGTAAAAGCATTGCCATTCTGTTAAGGTCTTTATATGCTCTTGATGCTTTTGTTAAAGCCGATCGTGATGGTGCATATTTTGGGGGATCCAGGATGATGACATCAAATTTTTCATTATCGTCTCTGAATGCTCTAAGCTGCTTATTTACATCTGATTGTATGAGGCGGTGAGGAATACTGTTAAAATCATTGATCCCCATATTTCGTTTTAAGGTATCCAAAGCCGGAGCTGAACTGTCAACGCTTATTACCTCTTTTGCTCCTTTAGCCATGGCATTCAGACTAAATCCACCTGAGTAAGAAAAGCAATCCAATACTTTTTTATCTTTTACATGATCCGCAACCCATTTTCGGTTATCGCGCTGGTCACAGTAAAATCCTGATTTTTGTCCTTCTGCGATATTTACCTGATAAAAAATGCCATTCTCTTTCACACTAACAAATTCAGGAGGTTCAGTGCCAAGCAAAATTCCTCCTGATGAGGCTTCCATCCCTTCATGAGCGCGTGCCGAGGCATCACTCCTGTCAAAAATTCCTTTTGGGCGTAGCAATTTCTGTAATTCATCAAGGATAATATGTTTGATATTTTCTATACCGGATGTCAGGATCTGAACAGAAAGAAAATCTGCATACCGATCAACGATCAATCCCGGAAGGAAATCAGCTTCACTGAAAATTAGTCGATACGTATTGGTATTTTCTGTACACAGTTCATCTCTGTGTTTTACTGCAATTCTAATCTTGTTTCTCCACCAGCTTTCATTGATCTCTGTTTCAAGGTTCCATTCTACAAGACGCACTGCCACTCTAGATTTGCTATTAAAAAAACCATAAGCAAGGAAATCATTATTACTGTCTGTGATCCTAATAATATCACCATTTTCAGGCTTCCCTTTGATCTGATCTATTGCTCCAGAAAACACCCATGGGTGCAATTGTCTGACCGCTTTTTCTTTCCCTTTTTTTAATTTTATAGAATGCATGGCTCAAATTTACAATTTATGTTCCAATCATGTGGAGCCATCCTGGTGTTGCCTCTGCATAAATTCACAATTGATGCTTAACTTTGAGCATGGAAGAAATAAGCTGGTCTGATTTTGAAAAGGTATCCCTAAAGGTGGGTACTATTCTTGATGTTCTTGATTTCCCAGAAGCCCGGAAGCCAGCATTCAAGCTTAAAGTTGACTTTGGTGAATATGGAATTAAATGGAGTAGTGCGCAAATCACAAAACACTACACAAAGGACGATTTAATTGGCCGACAAGTTGTTGGGGTATTGAATTTTCCAAAGAAACAGATTGCTAATTTCATTTCGGAATTCCTGGTCACGGGTTTTTCGGATCAGGATGGCCATATTGTTCTTACTGCAGTTGAGCGACAGGTTCCAAATGGTTCATCTTTAATTTAATTGTATGAAATATATTAGTTTTACAGATGAGCCGGCCATTAATCCGGATGACTTTTTTATGAAAGAGGCTCTCAAGGAAGCACAGAAGGCGCTTGCTCTAGATGAAGTTCCTATTGGGGCTGTGATTGTTCATGGAGGCAGAATAATTGGACGGGGGCATAATCTTACCGAGCAGTTGAATGATGTTACCGCTCATGCAGAAATGCAGGCTTTTACGGCAGCAGCCAATTATACTGGTGGTAAATATTTAAAAGATTGCACGCTTTACGTAACTATTGAGCCCTGCGTGATGTGTGCTGGGGCATCTTACTGGACTCAGATAAGTCGCATAGTTTATGGGGCAAGTGATAATAAAAGAGGTTTTTCACAAGTATCTGACCAAATCATTCATCCTAAGACCGAGGTGCTTAGTGGTGTCAGATCTGAAGAAGCTGCTAGTTTGATGAAAGACTTTTTTATTGCTAAACGAAATAAACTTTGACATCAAATTGAATAATTTGTAATATTTCAATCTTATATTTGTTATACAAAATAGTATAAACCCTAATTATAAAAAGATGGCTTTTGAACTACCCGCGTTAGCTTACGCAACAGACGCATTAGAACCGCATATCGATA
>CAMDQV010000258.1 GCA_945906015.1 Pedobacter schmidteae
GACGTGATTTTGCCTATACCAAAAATGATAATTTCATACTGATACTCGACCCCTTTGATGATCAGACCAATGGATTTACTTTTGGGGTAAATGCGGCAGGTGCACAATGGGATGGACTTATTTTCAACAGTAATGGTTACGATCTGAGCTGGGATAATAAATGGTATTCTGAAGTTAAGCACTATGATGATCGTTGGGTATTTGAAGCCTCAATTCCTTTTAAATCAATACGTTATAAAAAAGGGATTAAAACCTGGGGTATCAATTTTAGTAGGCTGGATATAAAAGTTCCTGAGAAATCGGCCTGGGCTAAAATACCAAGACAATTTAATGTTGCATCGCTAGCCTTTACCGGCAATCTTCTTTGGGATAATCCTCCACCTGATGCAGGCACCAATGTATCCGTTATTCCTTACGTACTTGGCGGATTAACCAAAAATTATCAAACTAATACCAGTGCAAAATTTAAGAAAGAGATTGGTGCAGATGTCAAAATCGGTATTACCTCCTCACTGAATCTGGATCTAACCATAAATCCTGATTTTTCACAAATTGAAGTAGACAGGCAGGTAACCAATCTAGATCGTTTCGAATTATTTTTTCCGGAACGCAGGCAGTTCTTTCTAGAAAATGCCGACCTCTTTGCCAATTTTGGTTATTCAACAATTAGGCCTTTCTTTTCAAGAAGAATCGGACTGGGAGTGCCCATTGAGTTTGGCGCCAGGCTGAGTGGAAGCCTTGACAAAAATTGGCGGATAGGAGCAATGGACATGCAAACTAAAAGCATGGATGAAACGGGGCTTCCAGCTCAGAATTTTGCTGTTTTGGCTTTACAAAGGCGCGTTTTTTCAAGATCGAACATCCGTTTTATGTTTGTTAATAAACAATCGGTCAATTATTCAGCACTCGAAAATCCTGGAAAGCCAGCTTTTAACTTATATAATCGAAATGTGGGACTTGAGTATAACCTCGCCTCCTCCAATAATCGCTGGGTAGGAAAATCAATGTTCCTTAAGTCATTTAGTCCCCAGAAAAATAGTGATGATCTGGTTCATGCAGCGAACCTACAATACACGACAAAAAAATGGCTTCTTAGCTGGCAGCATGAGTCTGTTGGTGAGAATTATACTGCAGAAGTTGGTTATGTTCCGCGTACAGATTATTTCAAGATCAATCCAAAACTGAATTATTTATTCTTTCCGAAAGCAGGTAAAGTATTAAATCATGGGCCTGTTTTTAGTTCTACCTATTTTTTTAACAGATCCTTCAAGACGACTGATAATGAATCAATGCTGGGTTATAAGTTCACTCAACGTAGTCAGAGTGTCTTTGAGGTATGGGCATCAAACAATTACATTCGTTTGCAGAGGCCATTCGATCCAGTTAATACAGGAAAGGGAAGTTTAGCTACCGGAACTGAGCATGTTTGGAAGGCAGTTGGGTTCAATTATGCGTCGGAACCTCAAAAAATGTATACCTATAGCCTTAGTGGGCAATATGGCGGTTATTTTGCAAATGGAAATAGGTTAAATCTGGCTGGCGATCTAGGCTATCGATTTCAGCCGTATGTCAATATTGCCATGAGCACCAGCTACAATCATATTGTATTGCCTCAGCCCTGGGGAGTGACTAATTTCTGGCTTGTGGGCCCCCGTACTGATTTTACATTTAGTAATAAACTCTTTCTTACCACGTTTGTGCAGTATAATAACCAGCAAAAGAATATCAATCTGAATACCCGTTTTCAATGGCGTTATAAACCAGCCAGTGATCTTTTTCTTGTTTTTACGGACAACTATTATCCTTCTCCATTTGCTGTCCGAAATCGCGCCCTGGTTTTGAAGTTTACTTATTGGTGGAACTAGTCTTAATTGAAGGATTGAATCTAATTTCGGATTTTCAAATTGCTTTCCAAAATAGTATTGAGCTGATTCCAAACCTTTTAGCAGATGTACTGCAGAATTTTTCCTGATAAAAATGCCGGTATTTTGTTTATGTATTTATTCATTAAATTTATTGATATGTGCGGAAGAGTAAGCATTTCAGAACCAACTAGTATTGCTAAGGAGCTACGCCTTAAGCTGGCCGATGATCTGGCAAGACTGGGAAATATCAATGTTCCTCCAACACTAGAGCTACCGGTTTTTACGGATGAAAAATCTTCAGAACTTCAATACCTCAGTTGGACACTAATACCATTTTGGGCCAAGGAAAAGCCAAAGTTCAGTACCTTTAATGCTCGAATTGAAAATCTAAAAGAATCGGGCAGCTGGAAACATTTAATAGGTAAAAAGCATTGTGTGGTTATTACCGATGGCTTTTATGAATGGAAAAAATTGGATGAAAAAGGAAAGAAAAAACAAGCCTATCTTTTACGCATGAAAGGGATGAGATTTACGTTAATGGCTGGTTTATGGGATACCTGGATTGATAAAAATACTGGAGAATTGATCAATAGCTGTACTATTATTACCAGGCCTGCAAACAAAGAGATGAAATTTATTCATGACAGGATGCCTTGTTTGTTAAGTATGGATGACGCAAATGTCTGGGTTAATCAGAAACTTTCTCTGGATGAGCGATTTGCAGCTTTTGAGCTGTTAAAAGATGATCTTCTGGAAATGAAAGCGGTGAATAAAGTTGGGGATATTGATGAGTATAAATTTTTGTTCGACTAGTTAAATTTGAACATCAGAACTTTGAATTAAGATGTGTTTCACATTTTTTATGGATATATTTAAATACATTAATTTGTAGGCAATGAAAATTTTTAAATTCTTTTCTGTAGCAGTGATCGTATGTTTAACTCTTTCAGTGCAGGCTCAGAAAAAAGAAAGACCAGAAAAGCCGGTAAAGCAATTTACGATTTATGAAAAGGGTCAATATATGACTAAGGTCGATGTTAGGAAGGAGTTAAGAGGTACAGAAAATAGTGTGCAGATCGATGCGCTTAATGTTAGCGGAGGTTCTGGTCTGATTAGAGGGCAAGTATTACCGGGCGCAGAGATATCACAGGTTTTAGCAATCGTTGGTAATTATAATTTGACCCGGCAAATCTCAAAATCACAAAGAGGAGAGTCCATACAATTGATGGATGTTGTATTTCCGTTGAGGCTTCGAATGACCATCTCTGACCAGGTTCTAGATGTAGAGATCAAAGAAGCTGGTTTCTGGAAAATTGCGGTGGGCCTTACTCAATAGAAATTTAGCCTAATTATCTAAAATCTTCATTATAAACATAATGGAATTGCATTTTTCATGCATTACAATTATTATTGCATGAAATGAATTCAACACAAGAAGCAGGAATATTCCTTGAAGCAAAGGAAAGTTTACAAAAAAATGGTTTTAATATTGTTCAGCAAGATCTAAATCGCCCTTGGGGTGGTTTTTTTGTGATTGATGAACATCAGGCACAAAAATTCGCAAACACGTATTTTGACGGTATAGAAATCGGAGAATTAAAGATCTCAGGAAAACTTAGTCCCAAGTTTTTGATCGTTTCTCCCAATAAGCGTCTTTCTTGGCAATACCATCATCGCAGGGCCGAAATCTGGCAGGTAATTCAGGGAACAGTTGGAGTTGTTAAAAGTTTAACTGATGAGGAAACCGAATTGAGGTCTTATCATCCTGGAGATCGAATTGTTTTACAACAGGGCGAGCGCCACAGGTTGGTGGGTTTAAATGAGTGGGGCCTGGTTGCAGAGATCTGGCAGCATACAGATGTGTCCAATCCATCAGATGAATCAGACATTGTAAGGCTGCAGGATGATTTTGGCAGGTAGTGTCTTGAGCCAGCATAACATGACATTTCTACTATTTTTTAAAAAGTAAATTTGTTTATTTTCGAAAGCTTTAAAAACAAAGCGCTATCTATATTATGGTTATTTTAATTTTCT
>CAMDQV010000259.1 GCA_945906015.1 Pedobacter schmidteae
CAATTTCTTCATTGGTTTTTCGAATAGAAAAACTATGTGGAGAATAAAGATCTTTTTGCATCCAGGTTTTACCCTTTTCGTATTCAAATCTAAAACGGGCTTGTTTTGGCAATGACAGGGTCACAAAAATTACACATAAGGCCATCATAACAAATTTCAGGTTCGAGCTGTATTTGCGAATAAGGATCAGGTGTAACTTCTTATTGAATTTTGCCAATGTAGTATTGTTTAGTTCAAAAATAGCAATTTCTATGAGATAGCTGAACATCATTAGCCCTCATTGCAAACCTGAGGCACAGGCAGATGTGTGCTATTGCTGAAATTTTGTTTAAATTATTGATAAAAAGCGTTCTTTAGTTTGAGTTTTTGTGATGTTTTTATACTTTTGTCGCAGAATGCGCCCATAGCTCAGCTGGATAGAGCAACGGTTTTCTAAACCGTAGGTCTTAGGTTCGAATCCTAATGGGCGTACAGATCCGGATTAAACATTATGAAATGTATGATCCGGTTTTTTTTTGACTTTTAGCCTGATATTTCTTTCTAGAACATCATCTATTTTATTTTCTTAACTCAAATTTTATTGTAGTTTTATAATACACAATAATTAAAATCATAAACCTATGATCAACAATCAATTAAAAACTATTTTTTTATTAATTGTAGTTTCTTTTCCAGCTTTTTCGCAAGTAAAACCAATCATTGGCGTTGCTGGTATAGCACATGAATCTAATAGCTTCAATGTAATAAAAACTGAACTATCAGACTTCCATGTAACACTTGGTGAAAGTCAGCAGTTGAGAGCCAAACGTTTTTTTGCAGGGTCAACATCTAAAACAACAAGTGCAGGTTATATAGAAGGAGCCAAACAATTTGGACTTGAGCTATATCCAACTTTAAATACTTCGGCTACACCAAGAGGTCCTGTTACAGATAAGGCATTTAACACGATGATGAATGAGATAATTTCAAGTCTAAAAGCTGGACCTAAACTTCAGGGAATTCTCTTAAATCTGCATGGTGCCATGGTGGTTGAAAGTTATCCTAGTGGAGATGAAGAGGTGGTTAGAAGAGTTCGGAATGCATTTGGACCCGCTATGCCGATTGTTGTTACCCATGATTTCCATGCAAATATTACCCCAAAAATGGTTGAATTGTGTAATGTGCTCATCACTTTCAAGGAGAATCCGCACTTAGATACATATGATCGCGGATTCCAAGCCGCAGAAATCATGGCTAAAATTATAAGTGGAAAGGTAAAACCTGTTCAAAGCTTAGTTAAAGCCCCTATGATTTATAATATTGCTTTTCAGAACACCTATGCTAATCCATTACTTGCTATCACTAATGAAAGTAAAAATGTAGAAAAGCTTCCAGGAGTTTTGGCGGTTAGTGTTTCAGGCGGGTATCAGTATTCGGATGTTCCTTGGATGGGCCCCTCAGTTGTAGTAGTTACTGATAATAATAAGGCATTGGCTGATAAAGAAGCTAACCGATTATCTCAAATGCTTTGGGATACACGAGAAAGTACCCGAATAAATAACCCTAAACCTGATGAGGCTGTTAAAATGGCAATGGCCCATGAAGGTCGACCCGTAATCCTTATTGATATGGGCGATAATATTGGAGGTGGTTCAACTGGCGATAGTTCATTCATGCTTGAAGAATTAATTAAGCAAGGAGCTAAAGGATGGGCGATGGTAGTTTATGATCCAGAGGGCTATAAAATTGCAGAAAAAGCCGGTGTTGGAAAATCATTCGATTTTTCTGTTGGTGGTAAATCTGATAATATGCATGGAAAACCGGTCAGAATCAAAGGAGATGTTCGTTCCTTAAATGTTGGACGTTACCTTGAAACAGAAATACGACATGGTGGCGGGCGTTACTGGAATATGGGCAATACGGCTGTTATACAGGTTGCAGGATCTACATTAGATGAGCCCAATTTATTACTCATTACCACTGAGCGTGCTAGCCCTAACAGCGCACATATCTTTATCTCTAACGGAGTTTATGTTGAACGCCAAAAGATATTAGTGGTTAAAGGTGCCATTGCACCACGCGCAGCTTATGAGCCTTTTGCTTCTAAACTAATTTCAGTAGATAGTCCTGGAGCAACTGCAATTAACCCAACTTGGTTTAAATATTATAATATACGCGAAGGTTTGTTTGGAATAGATAAATCTAAAAAATAATACAGAATACGTTAATTAGTTAAAGATCAAAGCTCTATGCGAGCTCTGATCTTTTTTATGCCGTAGCTGAATCGATTTTTTCTGCCTGAATTACTTCCTCAGCACTCATATCATCAACAGGATTTTTCCTCCACCAGTTTGCTAGGAAGGACCCAGAGATATCCATCCAGGTACCAAAAATTGCAGGATAAAGCCCCATAGTAGATGCTCTTCCAAGTTCAAAGGCAATTCCTGCAGCCATACCTCCATTTTGAAGCCCAACTTCTATTGCAATAGTTCTGCTATCACGTTTATTTAATTTGAATAATCTTCCTCCCCAATAACCGAGTAAATAACCTGCACCATTATGTATGGCTGCAGCAAGGAATAATAGTAAACCTATATTTAATAGACTATCTCTACCTGCCGCAACTATTACCGCTATAATAATAACATTGGCTGTCATTGCAACTAAAGGCATTGCTGCATTTAGCCAGCTGCTTCGCTTTCCAAATATTCTGTTAAATACAATTCCTAAAATCAATGGCAGGAATATCATTTTACTGATACTGAGCATCATTCCAGGAATATCAATCGGAATAAATTGTCCTGCAAGCTTTTGCATTAAAATAGGAGTAATAAATGGTGCCATTAAGGTTGCAAAAGAGGTTAAAGTGATTGATAATGCCAAATTTCCCTTCGATAAAAAATTTAAAATATTAGAAGAAACTCCACAGGGTACACATCCAATCAGAATAACGCCTGCTGCAATTTCAGGTGGAAAATTCATCATCAAAGTCAAACTTAATGCCAGTAAAGGCATGATTGTAAACTGCAAAAATAGTCCTATGAAAACTCCTTTAGGCATTTTTAGCACACCAATAAAGTCTTTTAAACCCATGGCAGTACCCATGCCAAACATGATCAGTTGTATTAAGGGTACAATCAAAACTTCAGTTTTAAATCCGCCTACGTCAATAATGTATTGAGGAAAAATCATACTGATGGTGGCTGCGGCAATTACCCATATGGTAAATGAGAATCCTTTTAAAAATTCATTCCCATTAATTCCTGCCAACAAAAAAATAAAGAAAATAATGGTCATTACTTTTGCCTCTGTTTCATAACCAAGCTGTACTAAAATGATAACTCCCAAAATAGTAAGTAAAGAAAGCCAAAGTAATACCTGTAGTAGTTTTTGTATTTTCATGTTTTTTTTAGGTTGATTTCCAATCAATTATGCTATTGGGTTATATATTTATACTATTCCAATTCTTAAAAGTATAAACTTTTTTGAAAGATTGTTTTTTAGTTTAATATATTTTAGCTTATGTTTTTGATTATCAACAAGGTTTTATTAGTTTTTATAATTTAATACTGAAAATTGATGAAATTTATAGCACTTAGCTATTTAATAATTGAGAAACAATAAAAAGAATAGTTAGATTTAACTAATTTAAAATTGCTTTTTTAGGTAGATTAATGCTGATTAACTAACACAAATTAGAAGTATATACAATCAATGAATCGTTTATTTCGGACAATTTTTTTTCTATCATTTTTACTGGGAATTTTTTATCTGGGATCCTGCTCTCCCGAATTACCCAATGATGTTGCCGAAGCTTATGCAAATCTTCCCGATAAAATGGATTATAATCTTCATGTAAAACCCATATTATCTGATAAATGTTTTTCCTGCCATGGACCAGATATGGCTAA
>CAMDQV010000260.1 GCA_945906015.1 Pedobacter schmidteae
AGGCGACATGAGTCAAGAAGATCTTGCTCGTTACCCAGAAAGCGGAAATACCTTTTGGCTTAAAGTGGATGTAAAAGGATTTGAATCTAACCCCTGTATATTTTAATTATACCAGTAGATTGGATCTAAATAAAAGCCATAAAAACAATTAATAATAATTCTCCTTAAAAGGGATAACTCCTTCTAAAGCCAATTACAAATCAAAACTCAGAACATAATTTCTATATTTGCGCCAATTTAAGCGGAAAAGGGAAAGCTCAAAGCCGAAAGCTAAAAGCTAAAAGCGGAAAGCTGAAAGCTGAAAGCGGAAAGCCGAAAGCGGAAAGCCGAAAGCTTATTACTTATTACTTATAACTTATAACCTATTACTTATAACCTATTACTTACAACTTATAACCTACAACTTAAAACCTATTACTTACAACTTACAACTCATAAATGGCATTACAATGCGGTATAGTCGGGTTACCAAATGTTGGAAAATCCACACTTTTTAATTGTTTATCAAATGCGAAAGCACAGGCTGCAAATTTTCCTTTTTGTACCATTGAACCTAATATTGGTGTTATTACAGTACCTGATGCACGTTTAACAAAATTAGCTGAACTTGTTAAGCCAGTCAAAGTACAGCCAAATACCATTGAAATAGTTGATATTGCCGGACTTGTTAAAGGTGCAAGTAAGGGCGAAGGATTAGGGAATCAATTTTTGGGTAATATCAAGGCCACCAATGCAATCATTCATGTACTCCGTTGTTTTGATGATGATAATGTAATCCATGTAGATGGTTCTGTAGACCCTATCCGTGATAAAGAGATCATTGACACTGAATTGCAGTTAAAGGATTTGGATGCGGTCACAAAAAGAATCCAAAAGGTTGAAAAAATGGCTAAAACCGGAAATGATAAAGATGCCAAGAAGACCTATGAGGTATGTAATATTGTTAAAACTCATCTTGAAACAGGCAGATCTGTTCGTACTGCACCAATCAGCGAAGAGGACAAAGAATTTATTTCAGATTTATTTCTTCTGACTGAAAAGCCTGTTTTGTATGTGTGTAATGTGGATGAGAAGTCTGTTGTGAATGGCAATAAATATGTTGATTTAGTTAGAGAAGCTGTAAAAGAAGAAAATGCAGAGGTTTTGATCATTTCAGCACAGATAGAGGCAGAAATCGCTTCTTTGGATAGTTTTGAAGAACGTCAAATGTTCCTTGAAGATATGGGATTAACAGAATCTGGCGTTACACAATTGATTCGCGCTGCTTACAAACTATTGAAATTAGCAACCTATTTTACTGCCGGTGTTCAAGAAGTGAGAGCATGGACCATTACACAAGGATTTACTGCCCCTGAGGCGGCTGGTGTGATTCACTCAGACTTTGAAAAAGGATTTATCCGTGCAGAAGTTATAAAATACCAAGACTTTGTAAGCCTTGGCTCTGAAGCCGCATGTAAGGATGCAGGGAAGCTTGGTGTAGAAGGAAAAACCTATATCGTGCAAGATGGTGACATTATGCACTTCAGATTTAATGTTTAAACCTTGCCACTGATAGCGGATTAAGTATATTTGTAGATAACGTTTTTATTTAAAAGATTGTACCCATAGTTCAATGGATAGAATTGCAGATTCCGGTTCTGCTGATGTGGGTTCGAATCCCTCTGGGTACACAAAAAAGCCCTTCTGATGTTTCAGAAGGGCTTTTTTAATTGAATATCAATCCAAGAGTCATATCAATCCCAATCTCTCGCTAAACCAAATTTCTACCCGCATTTACAATTCCATATACTGTGCGTATAATCAGCTTATCATAAATTTCTGATTGGGCATTAACTATCTTTTCAGCTTTCATATTATTAAGTTGCTGCAAAGCATAATGCTGGATTATGACTAGGGGTAAAACAATTTTTTCTCGCAAAGCGATAGATTTGCGTTCTACAGGATACTTTTCCATCAAGGTCTGAGTATCCGAAACCTCCAAAAGCAGATCTCTAGTAAGTTCAAACTCCTCTTTGATCATTTTCCAGAATTGTCCAAAAGTGTCATCATTCTCAAGATATGCGGTTACCCGGAAATCTGATTTAGACATAGACATCATGCAATTATCAATCATCGTTTTAAACTGCCCTGACTCGATATAAAGTTGCTTAATATCGTTGAATGAGCCCTCATTTTTTGCCTTTTTCAAGGCAGAACCTACACCATAATAACCCGGAATATTTTGTTTCAACTGGCTCCAAGCCGTAACGAAACTAATTGCACGAAGATCTTCAAGTCTTAGTTCAGCGTCAACATTTCTTTTTACTGGCCTGCTGCTGATATTTATCTGAGAAAGAAGCTTCAACGGACTGTGTTTTTCAAGGTATTTTAAAAATAATGGATGCGCTGTTAAAGCAGCAAATACCTGATAACTCTCGCCCGCAAGATTAGCAATCAGATCGGTTTGAGCATTATTAAGTGTATTGATATTGTTCTGATCAAATGAGGATACAATTCCAGCATTAATCAATTGTTCCATATTATAATGAGCACTATCAAAAGAACCATACTGGCTACTGATGGTTTGGCCCTGAATGGTCAGTTGGATATGATCATTTGCCACATCTTTACCCATTGAAGCATAAAATAAATGAGTTTTACCACCACCTCTTGCTGGTGGGCCACCCCTCCCGTCAAAAAAGACCAAATCAACATCGTTATTTCGGGCAGCTAAAGTTAGGGCTACTTTTGCCTTCAATATAGACCAGTTTGCCATTAAATAGCCACCATCTTTAGTACTATCTGAGAAACCAAGCATGATGGTTTGCTTATTATAACGTCGTTTTAAATGATTTTTATAGAATGGATGCGCATACAGTGTTTCCATTATCTGAGTAGCCTTAGATAAGTCTTCAATGGTTTCAAATAACGGTACGAAATCAATAGTTAACTTTTCCTTTTCCCATCCACTCAAAAGGAATAACTCCATTAATTGCAGAATGTCTGAGGCTTGCTGACAATTACTTATGATAAATCGATGGCATGCCTTTTCACCACCTGCATACTGTAATTGATGAATCAAACGAATGGTATCGATCGTATCTTGAGTAAGCTTATCAGCTTTGGCAGGGCAATGAAAATCAGATTCCTTAAAAGTAAGTTCTGAGATCCGTTCCTCTTCATTCAGTGTTGAATGTTTGTCGTGTTTAGCAGTTTCCAAACCATTCTCCGTCAAGGCAAATTGATGCACTGTACGCAAGATCCGGCTATCCTGACGAACATCCAAAGAAGCGAAATAACAACCAAATAGCTTTACTTTACGGATAAGATCTTCAACTTTATCTAAAAACAATCCATCGTGAACCTCTAACAACACTTTTTTAATGGCCTCTAAATTACTTATGATTTCACCTTGCTGATTTTTAGGTTCGTCAACTACATTAAAACTGTTTTCATAAAACAGGTTTTGTAAAGTAGCCATATACTTTTCAACTCCTCGAAAGGTTACCCGTCTTTTCAAATTCCGAAAATCACGGTAATAGCATCGAAATAAAACAGTTCGAAGCAATGCAGAAACTGTTTTTGTACTTTCGGTAGTCACATTTGGATTACCATCACGATCTCCACCCGGCCAAAATCCTAATTCTATAAATTGGGATTGATCAGTCAGGTCAAACTCCTTCTCGATCTGCGATTGGATGCTTGAAGTAGTTTGATAAAAAACATTTTCAAGAAACCAAGCAAGACTTATTGCCTCATCAACAGGACTAGGCTTGTTTTTATTAAAGAAGGGTGTTTTTCCGAGCTGCTTCAAAAGCAGGTTTACTGAATTGATATCATTTTGCTTCAAGGCCTCAATCAAATCTGTAATTATAGCTAAAACCGGACCCGGGTAAAACTGAGTTGGATG
>CAMDQV010000261.1 GCA_945906015.1 Pedobacter schmidteae
ATCTTTAAAACATTCTGGAATATTCTGAGTATACCATACCTGAATCAATACGATGCTGCTGCTAGTGATCTGGCTGATATGTTTACTGAAACTCCGGATTTTACTCCATACCAAGCTGTTCCAGTAGATCTCCGAATTTTTGATCCACAAAAAGCACTTGATCCATTGGATGAAAAATTTAACTGGAAAGCTTTAAAGGAAGGACCAGAAATGGATAATATGAAAGATATGCTTCGCGAAAATAAAGTTCAGGACAAACAAAAAATCAAAGAGAAATAATAAGCTATAGCCGATTATACTTAGAAAATCAAGCCTTACGCTTTACCCAGACCTTTTTCTTACCGTTCCTATTATTACCACCTGTTGAAGGCCTTCTGGTAGTTGGACTATAAACCGGACCTTCACCCAACTCTGCAGTCAAAGTCATGCGAGGAATTTCTTTTCCGATCAGATTTTCAATAAATGAAAATCTTCGCTGGTCTTTTTCATTAACGAAAGTAATGGCAGTTCCAGTTGTTTCGGCTCTTGCTGTTCTTCCAATTCTGTGGATATAATCTTCAGGATCAGGTGGTACATCGAAATTAATTACTAAACTAATTCCTTCTACGTCAATTCCTCTGCTTAAAACATCAGTACCGATGATAACAGGCAAAACCCTGCTTTTAAATGCTCTTAATACAGTTTCACGTTGTTCTTGTTCTAAATCAGAATGAAATGCTTCAGATTTGATTCCTTCTCTGCGTAACGTTCGGTTCAAATCTTTAACCGTTTCTTTTCGGGAACAGAAAATTAAAACACTTTTATAATCTCCACCTTTTAATAAGGTACTTATGAGTTTTACTTTTTGATTATCGTAAACCATATAAACCTGCTGAGAAATACCCGCTGCAGGTTGTGAAAGTGCAATATTAATGTGTTGAGGATCTTTTAATATAGTATTTGCCAGGGTTCGGATATTAGGAGGCATAGTAGCCGAGAAAAGCAATGTTTGACGTTCTTTAGGAAAATTACTGATGATCCTTAAAATATCCTCGTAAAAACCCATGTCGAGCATACGGTCAGCTTCATCTAAAACAAGATATTGGAGATGATCTAATTTGATTACTCCGGATGCTAAATGCGCAATTAGTCTTCCTGGAGTAGCAATTACAATATCTACCCCTTCCATCATGGCACGGCGCTGTTGTTCATAGATCATTCCATCACCGCCGCCGTAAACAGCAATCGAACTAATTCCTGCAAAATAAGCAAGACCTTCTACCTGTTGATCAATCTGTTGAGCAAGCTCACGTGTGGGAGCAAGAATAAGCGCTTTTGTATGTTTTTTATCAGAGATACTGATATGCTGTAATACTGGCAATAAATAAGATGCTGTTTTTCCTGTACCTGTTTGTGCGCAGGCGATCAAATCTTTATGTTGAAGTATTAATGGAATTGCCTGTGCTTGTATTGGAGTAGGTTTAACATAACCCATACTCTGTAAACCCTCAAGTAATTGAGAGTCAAAATTAAAATCGTTAAATGTCAAGTTGTTGGAATAATTTTTAAATAAAGGCAAAGGTAGTTAAAACAAAGGAATTAGTAATTGACTGTTCTACTTTAAATTAAGCGACAATTTAGAAAAATGGGCTCAAATGCATGAAGTATCTTCAGTTTTGTTCTGATTAGTATTGTTTATATAAAATTTCAAGCAATTTATTAACACCCATAAATTTCTCAACAATTAAAATGTTTATGGATTTTTTTCCTAGTTTTGAATCCCGTATAAGACGCTGTTTTTATTGTCTTTAATAGCTAAATAACTGTTATCTCAATAAAAACAATAAGAAATCCTACAGATATCATGACTAAATACATTTTTGTTACGGGCGGCGTTACTTCGTCGTTAGGAAAAGGTATTATTTCCGCTTCTCTTGCTAAACTTCTGCAATCCAGGGGATACCGGGTTACCATACAAAAGTTCGATCCTTATATAAATATTGATCCTGGAACTTTGAACCCCTATGAGCATGGCGAATGTTATGTCACTGAAGATGGTGCTGAGACCGATCTTGATCTTGGTCATTATGAACGTTTTCTTAATGTTCCTACCTCACAAGCAAATAACATCACAACCGGACGAATTTATCAAAATGTAATTAACAAAGAACGGGAAGGAGCTTATCTGGGTAAAACAGTTCAGGTTGTACCTCATATTACCGATGAGATAAAACGCAATATGAAAATATTGGGCGATACAGGGAATTTTGATATTATAATTACCGAACTAGGAGGTACCGTTGGTGATATTGAATCTTTACCATTCATAGAAGCTGTAAGGCAATTGCGTTGGGAGCTTGGTTCAGGAAATTCCCTGGTTATTCATTTAACATTGGTTCCTTTTCTTGCTGCAGCAGGTGAATTGAAAACAAAACCTACTCAGCATTCTGTAAAAATGCTACTTGAATACGGTATTCAGCCAGATATTTTAGTGTGTCGCACTGAACATCATATACCACAAGAATTACGCAAAAAAATTGCGCTATTCTGTAATGTCAACCTTAATGCAGTAATTGAATCGATAGATGCTACAACAATATATGATGTTCCATTGCTCATGTTAAAAGAAAAATTAGATAAAACTGTATTAAGTAAACTAAAACTACCTCAAAAAAATGGACCAGATCTAGAAAGCTGGAAGGATTTTCTTGGGCGTTTAAAAAACCCAACATATGAGATTACAATAGGACTGGTCGGAAAATATGTAGAATTACCTGATGCCTATAAATCAATCACTGAATCTTTTATTCATGCAGGAGCTAAAAATGAATGTAAGGTTAGAGTAAAATGCATTCAATCAGAAAATATTATCAAACAAAATGTTGCTGATAAGCTAAAAGGGCTTGATGGTGTACTTGTTGCTCCCGGATTTGGAAGTCGTGGTATTGAGGGTAAAATAGAGGCTATTCAATATGTAAGGGAACATCAGATTCCATTTTTTGGAATTTGTCTTGGAATGCAATGTGCAGTTGTAGAATTTGCACGTAATGTATTGGGAATTAAAGATGCTCAAAGCAGTGAGATTAATGAAAACTCCAAAAATCAGGTAATCTCCATGATGGAAGAACAGAAAAAAATAAAAAACAAAGGTGGTACTATGCGTTTGGGATCCTATACATGTGATCTGAAAAAAGGCAGTAAAGCGGCTGTAATTTATGGTAAAAACAGAATAACTGAACGCCATCGTCATCGCTATGAATTCAATAATAAGTATTTAGAGCAATTTGAGAAAGCAGGTATGATAGCCTCAGGAATCAATCCTGAAAATAATCTAGTTGAGATTATCGAGTTAAAAAATCATCCTTTTTTTATTGCGGGACAATTCCACCCCGAATTAAAATCTACAGTTGATAATCCTCACCCACTTTTTGTTAACTTTGTGGCCGCTTCAATTCTTCATTCTAAAAAGAAATAAAAGCATTACAACAAAACAGATTATTAAACGTAATGGATAGAAATACATTTACGGGTCTCTTTTTGATTTTAATCATATTAGTAGGCTCAACTTTTTTAATGCAACCCTCAGATGAAGACATCAAAAGGGAAAAGGCAAAACAAAGTCAAGACTCAATAGCAAGAGTTATAAAGGCAGAATCACCTAAAATTGTTCAAGACTCCACCAAAACTGTTGTCGTACCAGCCATAGATTCAACATTGATCAAATCAGGACCATTTGGATTTGCACAATCTGGAAGTAATGAGCCAATTGTTCTTGAAAATGAATTACTAAAAGTTAAAATTAGTCCTCAAGGCGGTAGAATAGCATCGGTTGAACTTAAAAAATTCAAAACCTATCGCCAATTACCTTTGATTATGTTCGAAGGT
>CAMDQV010000262.1 GCA_945906015.1 Pedobacter schmidteae
TCAGAATTAAGCATGCTTGCAAATTATTAAAAGAAGAAAAAATGAACATTGATAGCATAGGTTATGAATGTGGATTTCAGACTCTTTCTAATTTTAATAAACAATTTAAAACAGTCATGGGGAAACAACCCCATAAATACCGAAATGAATATCTAAAGGCATCAACTGATACCTTTCGAAATAATTAAAGAATGAGGAAATCATATTTATTGAGATTGCCAATTTCAAAGGAATAAAACTTAAAATAAATTTAGGTCTAAAAAATCTAAAAGAGTTATATTAAATAATTGAGACAAACTCAGATTCCCAAAAATTAAAAAAGGTAAAACATTTCGTTTGGATACTTTATTGCAGAACGAGCAGTTAAATAATTATGAAAAAATACATCTCCAAATTCCATTATCTGACACAGGATCTGCCACATCGGACCCATATTGAGCAAACAGAAATAGCCTGTAAAGCAGGCGCAAACTGGATTCAATATCGTTGTTTTTCAAAGGCTGATGAAGATCTTATCCAGGAAATACATCATGTAGCCTCCATTTGTGATGATTGGGGGGCCACGCTAATACTCACTGATCATTATCACTTGCTCAAGCAGGTAGATGCCCAGGGAGTTCATATGGAAGATATGCATGCCAACTTTGCTGCGATTCGTGAACTAATCAGTGACGAAAAAACACTGGGGGCTTCTGCCAATACACTAGCAGATATTCAAAGAATAGATGCTTCAGGAGTGGTAGATTATGCAGGATACGGACCATTCTCAGTTACAAAAACAAAACCGAATGATTATCCACTCTTGGGAATTGACGGCTACAAGAAAATTGCCGATAAAATGACAGAACTAGGAATAAATTTGCCTTTGATAGCCGTTGGAGGAATTAATTTGGAAGATACCGAAGCCCTGGCAAGCACCGGAATTTATGGAATAGCAGTTTCTGCAGCCGTAAACTCTTCAGATTCACCGGGAATAATGATCAGAGAGTTTTACAAAAAAATCTATTAAAATGGAGCAAGGATCAAAGTAATTGAGTTCGATATATAAATATCTAAAGATTAATATTTAACCAATAACCGCAATCCGAACTGGATTTGTCTTGGCTCTTGGTTCCTTGTTCTTTCTTCATCGTTCTTTCCTCTTTTTTTCAAAAAATATCTAAGTTTGATATATGTCATCACATCACATAGTCCGCGAAAAACAGGAGCCAGCTTTACTGATCATGAACCTTGATGGTTTTGAGAATGAAAATCTGGGACAGATACTGGAATGGAGCCCAACGGTTATGGTTCATGAGGCTATTTACGAGCTCGTTGATTCAATGGCATTAAAGGTTGATGCAGTAGTAACAAAAGATTCTCATTTTAATACACAAGAAAGTACCAGGCTGATCTTGACATACGCAGAACCACTTGAAGATGCACTGAAATTTCTGGTTGCTGAGCAATATCCGGCGGTAAATATTATTAGCAATGAGTTTTTATTGAAAAATTATGTCCTTTTTGTGGATGATCTGGATATTGTGGTCTTCATTGGAAATAAAAAAATATTCCCGGTACGATCTGGTTTTAGTAAATGGCAACCTGCCGGTGAAGAAATACAAGTACTACATGAGGTTCATAACCTGCATACCAGCGGATTAAAAAAAGTGGAAGACCGTATCATGAAAACAGAAAAGGACGGTTTCTATTCCCTGAATTTTGATCAGCCCTTTATTTTTATTTCAGAATCTATTTAATATGATTATCAGGCAAGCTAAAGAATTTGACATTCTGGCGATTAGTGAACTTGCCGAAAAAATATGGTGGCCAAGCTACCAGAATATTATTTCGGATGAGCAGATCAGTTTTATGCTGAACGATATGTATTCGGCAAAAAGCTTAGTAGAACAACTGCACTCAGGCATTGAGTTCCTGCTTGTTGAAAGAGAAAATATTCCACTTGCTTTTGCGGCATATTCTGAAACTGATATGGATAAGCAGGTATTTAAGCTGCATAAGCTCTATGTTTTGCCAACAGAACAGGGCCAGGGAACAGGTAAAAAATTAATCGAACATGTTTCCTCTTTAGCTAAAGCTAAGGGTGGAAAGATCCTTGAATTAAACGTAAACAGAGGCAATCCGGCACATCATTTTTACAGTAAGATTGGTTTTGATATCTACCAGACCGTAGATATTAATTACTATCATTTTGTATTGAATGATTACGTGATGAGGAAGAAACTATAAACCTTCATTCTGATCAAAATCAGAATGGTGTGCATTAATTTTACTATCCTGAATATAAGTAAAGAAATAATTTTTAGAAAAGAAATTTGATTTCGATTTCACGAAAGTCCCTCACCTGCGGAAAGGGCAGGTTTCGGGATAACATCGCTTTAAGGTTGAAATATATTTTTCTTGAACGCCATGTACCTGTCATCCCGAACGTTTGAGGGAACTTAGTTTTATAAAGGCTGAATTGTTTATGTTTTAACGAAGGTCACCCTCAATGCTAAAAATCAGGATCACTGATTTAATTTAGGAATCCTTTTAGGTGTATCAGTTCCTGCAACAATGCTTCTTGCACTTAACGCGATAGCCTTTATTGTAGCCCAGATATTGAATACGGCAAGTGTTTCAAATTCATCATTTACAGTATGATAGAACTTATCAATATCAATCTGATCGGTTGAGATGGTATGTGCCGGAACTCCAAGGGCTGCAAGTGTTGCATTATCACTGCGATAAAACAAATTTTGCGTTGGGTAAGGATCAGGATGAAATTTAAAATCAGTTCCTTCTAGGTTTTTCTGCAGTATTTCGCCAAAGTCTGATCGTTCATATCCTGTTATAAATGCCGCATTTTTACCAAATTTAGATTCTTTACCGATCATTTCAATATTAAACATAGCCACAACATCAGCTGGATTCAGTAAAGATGAAAAATGACGGGCACCGAAACCTCCAACCTCTTCAGCTGTGAAAGCCACAAATATCAGCGTGCGCTCATTATTGTTTAATTTCTTATAGTATTGTGCCAAAGAGATCACTGCAGTTGTTCCAGAAGCATCGTCATCCGCACCATTAGCAATAGAATCGCCATCAACTGACTTCATAATACCAAGATGATCGTAATGAGCAGAAATCAAGACTAGTTCCTTTTCTTTTGATTTTCCGGGAAGCATTCCTGCAACATTAAACAGAGGGAGCTCTTCAATACTATTAGAGGCGCTTACACTGTAAGTACTTGGATCAGTTTGATCAAGTACAAAAACTGCAGCACCTGAATCCTTTACTTTTTCAACAATCCGGCCTCTAGACGAATTGTCTTTCAAACGTTTAAATATGGCAGCATGTTTAGTATCAACCAGAACCAAAACCTCTGTTTTTAGGGCAGAAATTTCCCGGTATCGCTGAATGAATTGTTCTTCAGCAGTAATACGGATAATGGTATTACCTGACGTGTTATTAAATTTCAAGGAAGGCAAGTCTGATATTGACAATACATTTTGCTGATCAATAAGCTTTCCATTTATTGTGGCGCTTATTTCTCCTGCTTTGATTCGCTTTACAATAAAGTCCTGCCTGAAATCAGTATCACCACTCAAGGGTTTAAGTCCGATCTGCTTAAATTCATTTTCAATAAATTTTGCAGCTCTGTCAATACCCGGGGTAAAAGTACCCCTTCCTTCCATTTCATCCGAAGAAAGTGTTTTGATGATACGGGCAACATTAGCCTCTTTAATGATCTGTTCTAGTTTCTGAGCGGATAGGTTCAGGGTAGAAAATAAAAATAAAAGGAGATATAGGCTTGTCTTCATTGATTAGTCTAATTGGCGGGGTGAAGTTAAAAAAATGTACCGGATAAAGAACCTACTAAT
>CAMDQV010000263.1 GCA_945906015.1 Pedobacter schmidteae
AAAAATGTAACTGCTGATGTGGCCGCTTATTTAATCAATAATGCAGGAAGTACCTTAGCTAACTTTTCTTTAGCTACTACTTTAGATCAAAAAATTGAAGCTATTATTACTCAAAAGTATGTTGCTTTAAATATGATTGCAAATGATGAGTGCTTTAATGAGTTTAGACGTACCGCTTACCCTACAATTGTAAATGGTTCCACTGATCCTCTAAAAACATTTGCATCTTTGAAGTCGATTTCTACTCGTGCTGATAAATTGCCATCAAGAGTACTTTATCCACAAGCTGAGTATAACTTAAATCCAACTAATGCACCTGCAGGTATCAATAAGTTTACTTCATTAATATTTTGGGACTTAAATTAATATGAAAATGAAAAATTTTATAAATAAAACCTTAACCGTATTGGTTGCTACGGCCTTACTTAGCTCTTGCCTAAAGGATGATAGTACAGTTTTAAATCCTGAAAAGGGAGTCAATGTAATTGAATTCTCGAATACAACCGATATCGCAGTACATGGAAGCTCTATTCCAGCGTATGTGCATAGTTATGAAGTTACACCAGAAGAAAATCTTCCTGTAACTGTTAGTTATTCAGGACCAGCAACTGGTGCTCCAGAGGATATTACTGTTAATATTGCTGTTGCTTCTGTTGCTCCAATTACTTCTTATAACACAGAACAAAAAACTAGCTACATATTGATGCCAACTGATAAATATTCAGTAACAGCAACTAGTGTGGTTATTCCTAAAGGAAAAACAAAAGCTACATTTTTTGTTAAATTTAAGCCTACCACCTTTGATTTATCACAGAATTATGCGCTGCCTTTGAAAATCACTTCTGTGTCATCGGGTACTATTAGTGCTAATTTTAGCACAATACTTTTAGCAGTTGGTGCTAAAAACAAATATGATGGAGTTTATACTTATGTTGCTACGCATACAGCGAGTGATCGTCCTAGCTTTTTAATTGGTACTGAGTTTACTTATCCATATGATGTACAATTGAGATCTTCTGGTGCTTCATCTAACAATTTATGGAATTCAGCTTTTGGAGATTTCTTGATGCCGCTTATTACTGCTACTAATGGTGTGAGTGGGTTTGGTTCTACAAACTTGTTAATTAATTTTGATTCAGCAACGAATAAAGTTGTTTCTGTTCAAAATGCAATTTTAGCACCATCTAATGGTAGAAAAATGAATTTAGACGTCACTGCAACAAGTTCTAACTATTGGGATTCTAAAACTAAAAATGTTTACATTACTTATTTTATGACTCAGCCAGGTTTTACTCCGTTTAAAGTAACTGCAATGTTAAAGTATAAAAAAGCTAGGTAAATTATTCTTCGAATTCTTAACTAAGCATAAATAAAAAAAAGGATAGCAATTTAATTGCTATCCTTTTTTTTATAATGTCTAGTCCTGAAATAGCAATGCACAATTTTACCGTTATGGAAAAAGGAGAAAAAATCGCTTATGAAAAGCGTAGTTAAAAGGATTATTCAATGGCCTTTAAGTTAGACGTTGTAAAAGAGATTGAATCTGGGTCACTTTCATGTGCAGGAACTTATCCTAAATACGCTATTCTAGCACGCCAAACAGTTGTCCATTGGTTAAGGTAATATGGTCGATTGGATTTGGAAAATTAGACACCGTCAAATATGCTAAATCACAAGAACAGCGGTTCATCGAGTTGCAACAATAGGTCAGATTGCTAGAAAAGCAAAATCATATGCTAGAAAAGCAAATTGAATAAGCGTATAAAAAGTCAATTATTTTTGAAATGATGATTGATTTGGTAGAGAAAAAATATAACATTTCAATCCAGAAAAACTCCTCACCCAAACAATTGAATCTAGAGGAAAGAACACAATAAAAACCTATAAAAACAAATATCGCAGTAAGCAGGACTCTATTGCGATATAATTAATGATTTAGTCTTTAGTAAACTGTATCAGTTATTAAAGACTAGTCATAATTTCCAAATACTCTGGTCTTTTCCTAGCCTTTTATATATCATAAATCGCTTATTTAATCTATTAAGAAATATTATTAATAGGTCCAAGTAAACTTTCTGTGACCAGCTTTATAGTCACTGTTAATAGATGTGTTTATTGTAAAGCTTGATTTTATATTTATATTTTTATAATGTGATGGGATCCAAATAGTATCCAAAAACTTTGTAGTTAATACTACCTTTTTTTTCGTAAACAGATTTCCGACAGCATATTCTATATAGTATTCTGTGTCACCATTGGCTTGAATTATTACGGTCAATTTTATTGGTAGTTGGTTTTTTCCTGCGAAGTCCGCATTTGGAATTTGTACATCATTTGCTATTAATTTCAAGAATAAATGTGACGGATATAGTAATGTTGGTATTGATGCATTTTGTACTATTTCAGGATCTTTGTCTAATATTGCTACCTCTATTTTTTTCAAATAAGCACTATCAATGTAGAGCAATTTTTTCAGATCAAAATTATAATGACTCTCTAAGGTTCCATCCTCATTATAGAAATACCATTTACCTGATGGCTTATCTTGAGCATTAAGACCTTTTAAATAGGTTTTGCCTTTTTTACTGTCTTTAATAAATACAGGTCCATTTTTTTCATTCTTGTCTGTTACCGTGTAAATGAGCTCAGTATCTTCAAATAATACTTTTTTTCTCTCCTTCGGAGTTTGAGCGTTTGCTAGGCCCAGTGTTAGTAAAATAGCAATGCCTGATAAGATTGACTTTTTCATAATATGGTGATTATTGAATTTGTTTGGATCAGAATTATTTTGCTGTTTTATAAGTTAACGTGATTAATAGGTATAATGATATTAAATTATTCAATTTATTAGAATCAAGTTAGTCTCGTATTGTTACAATTTTCCCCAATTCGATTATAGATGTTAATTTTCCAATTTTAAGCCTCTTTTTGTAGCGCTAATAATTATTTTTTATCGACGCTATAAGCACCTGGTCCAACAAAGGCAAGACCTAAAAAAACAACACCCATTTCTATGGCTTGAGAAGCACTCATAAAACCCTCGTTGCTATTCAGGTGCATACTTGTTGCAATGGCCATAGTGAATGTCAATAATAAACAAACAGGTCTGAACGCAAGCCCAAGAAGAATCAGAAACCCTCCAAATGTCTCTGTAATAGCTGCAAATAGACCCCAAACAAGCGGCAAGAAATCTATTCCTACATATTTCATTGCTCCACCAATTGCTTCCCATTTTTCTGAGCCTCCCAAAAGTTTTGGATATCCATGCAGCATAAATAGTATGCCTAGTCCAATTCTGGTCATTAATAATCCGGTATTCCGGTATTTTCCAAGTGATGCTAATAAAGCCATAATTAATTGTTTGTATGATTCATTTTAAATTTTAATATTCAAATTCTGGATAAGTTAAGCTAACATTTTGTTCCTCAACAAGCATATTAACTTTCCGTCCAAAGATCAGAGCCCGGTTATCATTGATGTGTCCGGCAGGGAAATTAAAACAAACAGGAAAATCAAATTCTTTAACATGTTCCATGATGATTTGTTCTGCAGTTTGCCCAAAAGGAATATCATTATCTTTCATTTCTGAGAACGAACCCACAATCAATCCTTTAAGATTGGTCAGCTTGCCCGATCTTTTTAAGTTCCACATCATTCTGTCTATGGAATAGAGGTATTCGCCAACATCTTCTAGAAAAAGAATCTTCCCTGAATAGTCTTGTTCGGAAACTGAACCAGTCATCATCACCATGAGTGTTAAGTTACCTCCCATTAATACAGCATTGGCTTTACCTGATCTGTTCTTGATTGCGCTTATATAAGTGTAATC
>CAMDQV010000264.1 GCA_945906015.1 Pedobacter schmidteae
AGATCAGTCTGAAAATATAAACACGGTAACGTACCCGAAAATATGACATAAAAACGGCAAAATAAAATATATTTTAATGTCAAAATCGCTTAGTATTCAATTTATTTTTATGAGTATTATCAGTCAGAACAACAAGTTATTAATAACAATACTTATGGCTTTTGAACAAAAACAGTGAACTTTACTTGACCTGTGTATTCATCGTGTGGAAAGGTGAGAAATTTTAATTTACCATCTTTCTCAATAATAAAACCAGGATCATCAACCAATTCAAGCGTTTTACCTAATGACTTGGCAACTTGATAATAACGTGTACTCCCATTTGGTAGATCTATTCGTATATAATTTACACTGGGTACTACCCTATCTAGTTCCAAAGTCCATTTATTTTCTTGATTATTAATTCCAAGTAATTTACCGGAAAGCTCATTTCCTGATTGATAAGACCATCCTGATCCTGAAATAACTTCAATATCATTGCCTTTAATGGTAATCCGATCTTCAATCATTAATCCATTTAAAGCGTATTTAACCCGATATGAATCACCTTCTAACACTACTGACTCTAACCATGGTTTCTCGTTAAACGGTTCATGAACAGTCACAAAAGAAGATTTGCCACCTGTATGTCTTTGCATTAATCCCATCCGCATGAAATCATCCAGTTTATTATCATTTTCACCTGCAAGTCTTACTGATGGAGAACTGAAAGTAAATATTTCTGAGCCCTCGGGTGGAAAATTATGCGTTCTCAATCCTGATTTTTCATATCGCCATGTTGCCGTCCAGGGTTTGCTGGTTTTTCCACTTTTGATATTTTTCAAATAAGAATAAGCATGAATACGCTTACCTTCAATATCCGAATCATACTGATTTTTAGGAATATCGATTCCTCCCCAATCTGGAACAAGGGTTTTAACCTTTGTTTCAATTGAAATATTAGTTTCCATTTTTCCTTCTTCTTCACACATTCCGTGCAAGAACCAGTCATGGGTATTCCCTCCTTCCACATCAAAACGATCAATCACGTAATCGCGTCCTTCGGCTGCATGAACCATAATGAGCCTCCTTCGGTATGTACTTGCAACAGCATATGCTGGAGAGGCGTCCACATCAATCACCTTTACATTCTCATTCTTATCATCGTAAAATTTAAGGTGCCCGGTAACAGGATTTTTAATTGATCCAGCATCCTGTGCTTTTTGATCTATTACCACTGTATTATGAGAAGCAGTATGAAGCGTCCAGCCTCTATATTTTGAATGTGTATAACCAATATCTGAAAGTAATTCTTCTCCTTTTGCAAATAAAATAAGGGATGCATTATCATAATGAGAATGACCATAATTACCACTCCAATTTAAGTTAAGTACTATTTGCTCATTCCCTTTGCCATTCCCCAATGCTGCATTTCCAAGTGAAGACCATAAATGCGAAACGGTTTTGTCTGTATTTTTAGCATTCACATTTCTGGTTGCCCATGTATCGTTAATGGGAATCTTTCGTCCATTTGGCAAAATAGCCTCTTGAGAAACCAGCAAAGCTTTAGTATAAAATGACATTTTATTAGTCAGATCCAGATTATCAAATCGATTTGTTACGTATTCCGGAGGATCTGAATATCCATGAGCAGCAGAAGCCACACTTTTTAATCCCCCAATTGTTTGATCATGGTATGATGCCGTTCCTTCTTTCCACCATCCATCAGCAAAAAAACCAAGTTTCAAAAATTCACTAAATCGATTGACCCCATCATGAACCATGTCTGGTTTATTTAATATCCTTCCCAGACGAACCATATCCCTGTACATTCCGGGCGACATATTAGTATATAATTCAGGATTTGCTGCCGTAAATTCATATCCTAAAATAAGTAGATCTTTTACGATTCTTTTATCCGTTTCAGTTCCTATAAAAGCATCCATTCGTTTCCAGTCGTATTCATTTTTTAAAAATTCGTAAACGTTTGCCATTTGTATTGGAATATCACCATAGGCCCACCAATTCCATTTAGCACCGCGATAAGGAACTAATCCTTCATAAGGCCATTTTTGATCTGCAGGGAAAAACTTTTTTGCCGCGCTTGGATAATCATATCGTATTGCGTAATCAGGAAATAATTGGGCAAATCGGCCTGCAATTACTGCGGCACGATCTCCATAGGCATTGTCTTTTGTAAAAGAATAAATTTTGGCTAATCGTTCACCGTTTTGCTGTATCCATTTCCATCGCTCAAACCAGCTATGTGCTTCATAAAAATATTGATTACCCTGGGTATTTTGATGATAACGATACACCTGTTTAACACCACTTGGAGCAATTATTACCTTTTCATGATTTTCAGGATATTGCTCATTTGGAAATATCATGTTACAAAAATTGCATTTCAACTTATTACCAAATTCTGGTTTCCAGTTTAACACATTCATCTCCTGAGCTCCCCCATTACAGTTCGGGCAACCAATAAAGTAAATACCTGAAGCTGTTGGAACCAAAGCTTTGACTTCTTTAACAGACATTTGAATAAATGGTTCCACTTCCCGTTTTAATGCTGAGATATCCGGAACGGTTTTCTGAATTTGTTGAGCATAAATACCAGGTACCATACATGATATCAAAAATGTGACTACCAATAAAATCCTTTTATACATCATTATAAATTTATAGCGTTAAAAAACGTGTACGTACCCGAATTTATGTATAAAAATACTAAATGAAAAATATAAATACAGAAAAAACAAAATTTGCCGTAAAATCTAACATGAAAAGATCTCTAAATAATATAAAACATTTGAGACAGATTTAATACTTGGTAAAACACTTGAAATTCACGAATTCTTAAATTAAAAAGAATAAAAAAAAATTGAAATTTTTAAGCTAAAATTAACCTGAATATCAGGTTCAGCCCCTATTATAATAATATATAGCTGATTAATGTACCAGTATCTATAAAAATCAGAGCAGAATCCTAAATAAATTTCTGTGAAAAGAGTTTAACACATTCAACATTAATTTATTTTTTTAAAAACCGTATCCTTAAACACCACGTAAATGGTCAAAACAAATTTAAATCATGAAAAAAATATTAATTCTAGCTTTTGCATTAGTAGCTACTGCAATAAGCACAACAACTTTTGCACAAGGAACTAAAAAGGGTGCTGCTGCATCAACAGTAGACATTGTGGATTTTGCAGTTAGTTCTAAAGATCATACTACGCTTGTGGCAGCGGTTACCGCGGCAGGATTAGTAGAGACTCTTAAAAGTGCTGGACCGTTCACAGTTTTTGCTCCAACAAATGATGCATTCAATAAACTTCCTGAAGGAACAGTTGGTACGCTAGTAAAACCTGAAAACAAAGCTTTATTAACAAAAATTTTAACCTACCATGTTCTTGCTGGTAAATTTAATGCTTCTGATGTTGTTAAGGCAATTAAAGCAGGTAAAGGAATTGCAGAGTTTACTACTGTAAGCGGAGGTAAATTATCTGCTATGTTACAAGGCAGCAATGTAGTTCTAAAAGATGAAAATGGAAATACAGCTACAGTTACATTGGCTGATCTTAATCAAAAAAATGGTGTTATTCACGTGATTGATTCTGTTGTATTACCAAAGTAATTAATTAATCAATTGATTGTAAAAAAAGCCCCGGAATATCTCCGGGGATTTTTATGTTTCTATATTTATGCAAAATTAGAAAATCACAACATTGCATATCTATAATTGAGCTTTGAGACTGAAAACTAAAATAACCTTATCAGAGAATGAGCTTGTTCACGCTATCCTTACAAAAGACAGGAATGGAGCAGAAGCACTATATGATATGT
>CAMDQV010000265.1 GCA_945906015.1 Pedobacter schmidteae
GAAGTGGATTACAAAAAGAACTAAGCCCTCAATGCTATGAGCTGAATCAGATTTATATAGTGTAGTTAGTAACTCCAAGCACAGGAAAATTTATATCAATCTTAAGCAAATCATTCATTCACTGAACCTCCGTTCACCTCTCTTCCGCCTTGACTGGTGCGGCAATTACTGTCCTAGCCTTCGCAGAACCTTTTATAGCAGCAGGCGCAGCGGTGGGATTTATTCGCTTTTGTTTATTGTTTTTTAAAGGCACTCATGGTCTCGTCGTACCGCCTCGGCTTGGTACTTTTTTCCTATAGAAAAAGGTAAGGCCCCCGGGGCTATGAGCGGAATGAAATTATAAGTGCTTGGTGTTACACACCAAGCACTAGAAAATTTGTTTTTGCCTGTGGTCCGAGGGACTACATTGGAGCAAAGATTATTTGTGTCTTTTGTATTGATGAAAATTATCCAAAACACATTTACAACGTAATAAAACCTAAACCCCAAACACCATTCTGGAATTCTGCGTTGTAACTTCAGCAATCTCATGCAAACTAACCTGCTTCAGATCGGCTAATTTCTGCGCTATATAAACCAAATAACTACTTTCATTCGGCTTTCCCCGAAAAGGAACAGGAGTCAGATATGGAGAATCGGTTTCAAGAACGAGATGCTCCAATGAAACATCCTGTATCACTTTATCCAAACCGGAGTTCTTATAGGTCAGCACACCGCCAATACCCAGGTAAAATCCAAGTCCGATTACTTGATGTGCCTGTTCTAAAGTGCCTGAGAAGCAATGAAAGATCCCTCTGAGCTTATCATCCTTCAATTCGTTCAGGATCTCAAGTATCTCATCAAAAGCTTCACGGCAATGTATCACAATGGGCAGACCTAAATTTTTTGCCCAATCGATTTGGGTCCGGAAAGCTTCCTGCTGTATACTTAACGTTGATTTATCCCAATAAAGATCAATCCCTATCTCACCTATTGAATAGACCTTTCGTTGAGCAATTTCCTTGCTGATACTATCAAGCTCTGCTTTATAGTTTGCCTTCACATCGCAGGGATGGAGTCCGAGCATCGGAAAACAATGATTGGGATACCGTTCTGATAAACCAAAAACTAAAGGAATAGATTCAGAATCAACATTAGGAAGAAACAGCCTGCAGACCTTATTATCAAGGCTTCTTTGCATCAGATCGGATAATTTTTCCGGATCTGTTTCGTAATATAAATGAGTATGCGTATCGGTTAAGATCATGGTGCAAATTAACAAAAATGCCTTCAGGTTTCGCTGAAGGCATGCAATCTTATTTGATCAGGTGTTTAAGCTGAATGATTTCTTTTTCCTCTAGGTATCTCCATCTTCCTCTTGGGAGATCTTTTTTGGTCAGGTGTGAATACACCACGCGGTCAAGTTTCACAACTTCATAACCAAGACTTTCAAAGATCCTGCGTACCACTCTATTTTTTCCGCTATGGATCTGAATACCAACCTCTTTCTTACTTCCTCCAACCACATAACTTACCTGATCAGGCTTGATCAAGCCATCTTCTAGTTCAACACCAAATGCGATCTTATTCATATCACCCTGGGATAAACTCTTATTCAGTTCAACCTGATAAAGTTTAGTAATGTTATTTCGTGGATGAGATAATTTCTCAGCAAGGTCGCCATCATTTGTCATCAATAGCAAACCGGTTGTATTGCGGTCTAGTCGCCCTACCGGATAGATCCGTTCACGTGATGCTTTTTCAACTAAACTCATCACTGTTTTACGCTCCTGCGGATCGTCTGTGGTCGTGATATAATCTTTCGGTTTGTTTAATAATACATAAACATTCTTTTCACGCTTAAGCGACTCACCATTATAGCGAACAGAATCTTTGGCAGGATCAACCTTAAAACCGAGTTCAGTTACAGGCTCCCCATTTACAGAAACCACACCTGCTGCGATCAGCTCATCGGCTTTACGCCTGGAGCAGATGCCCGCATTTGCAATAAAACGGTTTAAGCGGATAAGGCCGTCATCTTCCTTAACAGGAGTCGGCTTTTTACTACGTTTAGTTACAAAACGTTCTTCGGAGTTCCATTTTTGATCATCCGATCTTGATTTAGGACGATCAGATGAAGAATATTCTTCTTTAACTCTTGATTTAAATGGCTTATCGTTGAATTTCTTTGCCGGAGCCTTTTTATCTGAATATTTATTTTCTCGGGCCGCAAATGGCCTGCCACCTTGTGGCTTATCGCCCTGTGGTTTGTCACGTTGAGGCCTGTCGCCAAATGGTCTTTTTTCACCAGAAGGTCTGTTATATGGCTTGTCACCCTGCGGTTTGTCACCGAATGATTTTTTTTCTCGTGATGGTCTGCTACCGAATGGCTTGTCACTTTGTGGCTTGTCGCCGTATGATTTTTCGCCCAAAGGCTTTCTGTTATATGAGCGCTCTCCTGAAGGTCTTTCTTCAGCTCCACCAGAACGGCCAAAGCTTTTCGGACTTCTTTTATCGGATGAGAAATTTGATCCTGGTTTATCATCCGTCTTTTTAAAACCGCTTTTAAACGATTTTTTTGGATCATCCGAAAACAATTTCTTTTTTGTGTTGTTTGTACTTTCAGTTCGGTCAGATTTAAAAGAATTATTTTTTGCAGACGAACCAGAAGTACGTTTTGATTTTTCGGATTTGTCGTCCCGACTGTTCCTGTTGTTTTTGAATGGCATGATAAACTTTTGATCTCTTTAAAAGATAACCACAAATCTAATCAAAAATACCGAAAGAGTGCCGTAAAATTGAGAAATACACCGCAAAATATAAGCCGGAAATTCATACTAAACGCGGCCAGTTTACCAAGGCCATTTCATAACCATTTGATAATCTGATATATATTTGTATCTTTATAAAAATTTTGCCATTT
This sequence comes from Pedobacter schmidteae, assembly GCA_945906015.1. GTDB lineage: Bacteria > Bacteroidota > Bacteroidia > Sphingobacteriales > Sphingobacteriaceae > Daejeonella > Daejeonella schmidteae_A. The sequence goes on from CAMDQV010000265.1 coordinate 2,903, forward strand.
GGAATTAAAAAAAGAGGTTAAAATGATAAGGAAACACATCACAATGTGTTCGGGGATGTTGGGCATGTTGTTGACCGCCAAGTTGTTTATTTTTAGTGTACCTGCTGATTTTGATACGTTCTCTAGTATCAACTTAGAACCCCAAAAAAGCATAAATACTGTCGAACCTTATTTTAATACCTTAAGCTTCGCAGACGAGAATCTACCCCTCGGCGACCAGAGAATTAAGACCAGAATGAACGCATCACTTCGTGCTCATTCATACCAAAAGTTAAGAACTTCGAAACTTCATAATCAAGCAGAAAAATGGTTCCCTATAATTGAACCTATTTTGAAAAAATATGGAGTTCCTGCCGATTTTAAATACATGCCTTTGGTTGAAAGCGGACTAAAGTCTGGAACTTCACCCAAGGGAGCATCCGGTTACTGGCAATTTATGCCTCAAACAGCCCGCGATTTTGGATTGCTTGTTAATTCTGAGATGGATGAACGCCATAACATGCAAAGGTCAACCATTGCAGCTGCGAAATATTTAAAATCATTGTATCATGAATTTGGAAGCTGGACCTTAGTTGCTGCTGCTTATAATATTGGTGAGGGAGGTTTAAAGAAACAGATCGGCAAACAAAATCAGGATAACTACTTTAAAATGAAGCTGAACAGAGAAACAGCATCCTATGTTTACAAACTGATCTCAATGAAAGAGATCATAGAAAACCCTACCCGTCATGGTTATAACAGCAGAGCAAGCAAACTGCTGGCAAAAAATGGGTACTATGCGCAAGAGTATTTCACATTTGAACCTAAGAATAGCTATAAGTTGCCCCAAATTTTTAAAAACTAATACTTATAAACTGGACAGAAAAGGGCTGAATTTATTCAGCCCTTTTCTGTTTTAAAACCAATTGACT
>CAMDQV010000266.1 GCA_945906015.1 Pedobacter schmidteae
TGCATATCCTGTTGTTCCTCCTAGTGATAGTCCGATAGCCCAAACTAGGAACATCACCGGAATAGCACCCAAAGATCCAAGTCCGACAGGAGTTTTAGTGTCTGCAATTTCAGCAGTAGTAAAATAAAAGATTACAAAAAGCAATACAAATGAGCCAATGATCTCACTGGTCAAATTTGAAAGTGTATTTCTTATTGCAGGCCCTGTGCTGAATACTGCCAACTTTAAACCCTTATCGTCTGTAGCTAAAAAATGATCCTTGTACTTTACCCAAACTAGAAAGGATCCAAGAATTGCTCCAAGCATTTGGGCAAGCATATATATGGGTACTTGAGTCCATTCAAATTTACCGGAAATGGCAAGAGCGATGGTCACTGCAGGGTTCAAATGTGCTCCACTATAAGGAGCTGAGACTACCACACCAACAAATACCGCCAGAGCCCATGCGGTGGTAATCATAATCCAACCACCTCCATTGCCCTTTGTTCCAGTTAAAACTACATTGGCAACTACTCCGTTGCCTAATAAGATCAGAAGCGCTGTTCCTATAAATTCTGCTAAAAATGGTGTCATAATTGAAAATATTGTTTTTTTATAAACTTACATTAGCTTTTGCTGCCTTTATTGCCCGCTCCCATCCATTGATCAATTCATCATAATTTTCAAGTGCTGCAGGTTCAAAATTCCTTTCAACTTTCCACTGTGCAGAGATCTCTTCCACATCGCTCCAGAAACCTGTTGCCAATCCGGCAAGATAAGCAGCACCCAGGGCAGTTACTTCTGTTACTTGAGGACGAATAACTTTGCATTTCATCATATCAGCCTGAAACTGCATTAATATATTATTTGCAGTTGCTCCGCCATCTACTCTTAGCTCAGTGATGGGGGTTCCTGCATCAGCTTCCATCGACTTTAGCACATCCATAGTCTGATAAGCAATACTTTCAAGTGCTGCCCTTGCAAAATGTCCGGAATTTGTTCCACGGGTAATTCCTGTTATTGTTCCTCTGGCATGCTGATCCCAATGAGGAGCACCCAGCCCTGCAAAGGCAGGAACAATATAAACACCAGCATTATCTTTTACTGTTGCTGCAAGCTCTTCAACTTCGGCAGAAGACTTTATCAATCCAAGTTCATCTCTTAACCATTGTACCACAGCACCACCTATAAATATACCCCCCTCCAATGCATAAGTTACCTCTCCATTGATCTTCCAGGCGATGGTAGTGAGTAGATTATTGGCTGACATGGCTGGTTTCTTACCGATATTCATCAGCATAAAACATCCTGTTCCATAGGTATTTTTCACCATCCCAACTTTGGTACACATTTGTCCGAAAAGAGCTGCCTGTTGATCTCCAGCAATGCCAGCAATCGGAATTTTAGTTGCCAGGATATTACCTGCCGTATGGCAAAACACTTCACTAGAAGATTTAACTTCCGGAAGCATGCTCATTGGGATATCAAAAATATCCAATAAAGTTTGATCCCATTCAAGCGTATTAATATCAAATAACATGGTACGTGATGCATTACTAACATCAGTAACATGGGTAGTACTTCCAGAAAGTTTCCAGATCAACCAGCTATCAACTGTACCGAAAAGTAGTTTCCCTTGTATCGCTTTTAAACGGCCTCCCGGAACATTTTCAAGAATCCAACGAACCTTAGTGGCCGAAAAATAGGAGTCGATAATCAGACCTGTTTTTTGACGTATCATATCCCCATGTTCCGTTCTGATCGAATCACAATAATCTGAAGTTCGACGATCCTGCCAAACAATTGCATTGTATATCGGAAGTCCGGTTTCTTTATCCCAAACTACGGTTGTTTCCCTTTGATTGGTTATACCGATTGCGTGAATATCAATTGAATTAAGTCCGGCCTTGGCTATTGCCTCGGTAACAACAGAAACCTGACTTGACCAGATCTCCAAAGGATTATGTTCAACCCAGCCTGGTTTAGGATAGATCTGCTCAAATTCTTTTTGCGAAACAGCAACAATACTGCCTTCACGATTAAATAAAATAGCTCTAGAACTAGTAGTACCCTGGTCTATAGATAAAATATAATCTGACATTTGATAAAAATTAATTCGACCGGATGTTTATAGCTTATTTAAATATGAGAAAAATATGTAATATTGAGAATAATATTTATCTATAAAAAGATAGCATACTACAATAAATATAGCTGCAGCATAAATTATAAGGTTTTAAATAATATGAGTAAACAGGATAAATAATCGAACAATTATCTATTCAAAACACATCAGCCACTTAACATGAATATTGGAATCATAGGCCTTGGCGACATGGGCTGTATCTATGCTAAATCTTTCTTAAAAGCTGGTTACAGGGTTTATGGCTGTGATTTGCCACACCGCAGAGAACTACTCGAAGCAGAGCTTGGCCCTTATGGTATTGAAATTTTGAAAGATGGCAAGGAAGTTTCCCGGATATCTGATGTGATATTTTACTCTGTTGAAGCTGAACGAATTGCTGAAGTACTCAGTCAATATGGTCCTCATACCAAAAAAGGAGCAATAGTAGCGGGCCAGACATCTGTAAAGCATCCAGAAATTGAGGCTTTTGAAAAATACCTGCCAAAAGATTCTCATATTATAACCTGCCATTCACTGCACGGCCCAGGATTCGACCCCAAGGGACAAAAAATGATTGTGATCCCTCACCGGACAACAAAAGAGGCTTATCAGCGAATGACCGATATCCTTTCATCTTTGGGTTCGATATTAAATGAAATAGCAGATTACCATGAGCATGATAAAATTGTTGCTGACACACAGGCAGTAACACATATGGGTTTTGAAAGCATGGGTACCGCCTGGAAAGAAGCCGGCTTTTTTCCATGGGAAAATGCCTCCTATCTTGGTGGGATTGACAATGTAAAGATCCTGATTACCCTTAGGATATTTAGTTATAAAGCGCATATATACGGCGGATTAGCCATTTTGAACCCCTATGCCAAGCAGCAGATCAAACGTTATGCCGAATCTGAGTCTGAGCTTTTCAAGCTCATGATCAAAGAAGAAGCTGATACGTTCAGAAAGCGACTTTATAATGCCAGGGATTTCATTTTTGGGCAGAATCATAAACCTTTAATGCTCAACGAAAAAGTAATGCAGGAGTTCTCGCTATCGGTAGGATCTGAGAATCGTAAACCAAATTCACATTTAAGCCTACTAAGCATGGTTGATGCCTGGCATCATCTCGGTATAAATCCATATGATAATCTAATTTGCCAAACTCCCCCATTCAGGCTGAGATTAGGAATTGCTGAATACCTGTTTAAAAATGAAGATCTTCTTGAAGAATCAATTGAAACTGCATTATTCGATAAAACGATTCGTGGAGATGATTTGGAATTCCACTCAGCAGTACGCGAATGGTCATCAATTATTGGGTATGGCGATATGGAAGGCTATAAACAGCATTTTGAGCAGGTAAAAACATTTTTTGCAGGAAGGCTAGAACATGGCCGTGACCAAAGTGCAGAATTGATTAGAAAGCTTGAAATAGAATAATTCTTGAATCATTTTCCATATATGTGAATCTGACCTATTTTAAGAGCTCCTAAATAACCTTAGCTATTAGCAGTTGCAATGATCCTGTTTATTGGCACGATAACTATTTCTTTAGGTAATTTAAGATTAATTGGTGTAATGGACAAAAAGTAGGCTAATTATTTGAAGTTTATTCTAAGTGGACAAAAAGTAGGCTATTAATTTTCAAGAGCTTGTGCAATCACAGTTTAGGTTAAATATCTTTGCTTT
>CAMDQV010000267.1 GCA_945906015.1 Pedobacter schmidteae
CCGTATTTATTGATCAAGGTTATTTAACAGATGAGATGCTCAATACTGAATTTTTGAGATGGCTCTATACTGGTGTGACCCGATCATCAACAGAATTATTTTTGGTAAACTTTAGCGATCAATTTTTTGCTGATACCACCCAATAGCTCATTTGATAAGGAGTATATTTTTATTTTTTAGACACTTTCGGGTCAATAAATTCCCAATCTAGGATATGAGGGTGGGTATGTTCCCTTTTTACAATGGCCTTAATTTGTGAGATGATTTGCGGATTGACAGCAGAAACATCGGTAGTTTCATTTCGGTCTATCGACAGATCAAATAATTCCCAGTTTTGAGATGGATTCTTTCTTACATTTCTTTTGACCCCTTTCCAGCTGCCAATCCTTACCGCAAGTTGACCCCCATTTTCTGGGTATTCAAAATACAGGAAGCCATGTTTTTGTTGATCCTGTTTGCTTCCCATAAGTTCTGGCACCAAGGATATTCCATCAGAATTACTAATCTTTTTTCCACTAATTTCAGCGAGGGTAGCCATCATGTCAAACTGACCTGAAACATGATCACTAACCGAATTTGCCTTAATCTTTTTTGGCCATCTGGCAATAAAAGGAACCCGTATACCACCTTCGTATAAATCCATTTTGAGCCCACGTAATCCCGACACGCTATTAAAAAATTTAGTATCTACTCCTGCCGAAAATGTTGCTCCATTATCACTCGAAAACATAATGATTGTATTGTTATCTAGACCGAGTTTTTTGATTTTTTCCATGATTATTCCTACCTGCTCATCCAAGAAAGTAATCATTGCAGCGTACGTTGAAAGTGGATATTTATTTGGTGCATAACCATTCTCGCCGAAGTATGGTTTTTCATCAAACTGTCCGATATATTTTTTTACGTTTTCATCAGGTGCTTGTAAGGCCAAGTGCGGAAGCGGATAAGGGAGGTATAAAAAGAAAGGCTTGTTTTTGTTTTTTTCAAGAAACCCAAGTGCTTTTTGAGTCAATTTAGAAGGAGCATAATCTTGACCTCTAAATTTTTCGAAATCTGCATCTGTGGCAGTTTTAGGATCTATTTTTCCGTGTACGCTAAACACGTGATTATTCAAAGCATCCCATTGATCATTTTCCCAAAGGTGGGTTGGATAAAAATTATGAGCTTGTTTTTGATCCAGGTATCCATAGTAATAATCAAAACCATGATTTAGCGGGCTTCCAGTTGTTCCGGTTACTCCCATGCCCCATTTGCCAACCAATGCGGTGCTATAGCCTCTTTCCTTGAGCATTTTGGCAATGGTATATGCTCCTTCATGCAATGGCATTTGGCCACCCTCTAAACTATCTGCAAAGCCACCCAATTCATAATTACCTCTAATATAAGAGTGACCTGAATGTTTACCGGTCATTAGAATGCTTCTTGAAGGAGCACAAACCGGTGCTCCGCTATAATGCTGCGTAAAGCGTATGCCTTCTTTTGCCATGCGGTCGAGCTGAGGGGTTTTTATCTTTGTTTGACCATAACTTCCTAACTCACCATAACCCAAATCATCTGCATAGATATAAATAATATTGGGTTTTGACTTGATTTGCTGCCCCATTGAAAGAAATGGAATAATCAAAAAGAAAAAGAAGTTCACACTTAAACTGATCCAATTTTTGCCGATATAAACACTTGCTTTTTTCATTTCGAATACTAGTCTATGATTATAAAAGCTAAAATATATAAAAATCAAATTTAAAATCTGCGTTTTCAGTAAAATCTCCTCAAAACATGCTAAATGTTAATCCTTCTAATTCTTTTCAATCTTAATATATTTTCTAAATTTATAACCATGATTAAAAGAACATCACTTCTGTTTCTAAGTATACTATTGATTGGTTTTATGCCGGCATTTTCTCAACAAAGCAAGAAGAATATCATTATTTTTCTGGTTGATGATATGGGATGGCAAGACAGTTCTGTTCCGTTTTGGGATAAGGCAACAAAATTTAATTCAATTTACCGAACACCCAATATGGAGCGTTTGGCAAAAAGAGGGATGAAATTCAGTAATGCCTATGCCAACCCGGTTTGTACACCCACAAGGGTAAGTCTTGCTACCGGTATGAATGAGGCCCGGCACCGTATTACGAACTGGACTAACGTAAAAAAAGATACCCCAACTGATTACCCAGATAGCCTTTTGAATCCACCAAATTGGAATTTTAATGGCTTGAGCACCGCTCCAGGCATTAGTAATTCTGTTGTTGCTACTCCTTTACCAATGCTTTTGAAGCAAGCCGGATATTTTAATATTCATTGTGGTAAGGCTCATTTTGCGCCTTATGGTACTCCAGCGTCTAACCCTTTGACCATAGGCTTTGATGTAAATATTGCAGGTACAGCTGCCGGACATCCGGGAAGCTATCTGGCAAAAGATCGGTATAGCAGTAGTCCTAATGATACGCTATGGGCTGTGAGAGGTTTGGATAAATACATAGATCAGGGTTTGAATCTTACTGAGGCATTAACCAGAGAAGCTATTGCTACGCTTGAAGCGAACAAGAAAAATGGCAAGCCTTTCTTTCTGAATATGGCTCATTATGGAGTGCATATTCCATTAAATAAAGATGAACGTTTTTATCAGCGCTATATTGATATGGGCATTTCGGATACCGAAGCCCGATATGCAGCATTAATTGAAGGAATGGATAAAAGTTTGGGTGATTTGATGGATTATCTAGACAAAGAGGGGATTACAGATAATACCTATATTCTGTTCCTTTCAGACAATGGCGGTTTGAGTACTGTGCCCAATAGGGGAGGCGAGGCCCATACACAAAACCTTCCGCTAAGGCAAGGAAAAGGTTCGCTTTATGAAGGAGGAATTCGTATTCCAATGATCGTTTCGGGTCCGAAGATTGCTTCTGCCAGCACAAGCCATCAATATATAGGTGTGGATGATGTTTTTCCAACTGTTTTGCAGATGGCAGGTTATGCAAATTATAAGACAATACAACAGGTAGACGGCCAGAGTATAGTCCCATTTTTACATGATCAAAGCAAAATAGATAATGAAAAGGTGCTTTTATGGCATTATCCAAACAACTGGACTACTATTAACCTCAAAGGTATTTCTTGGGGAACGGCATTACGTAAGGGCAAGTGGAAGCTGATCTATTTTCATAAATACAGCACACTTGAACTGTATGACCTTGATGCAGACCTAGGCGAGCATAATGATCTTGCAGCAAGATATCCCGAAAAGGTAAAAGAGCTAGCCGAATTAATGACCAATGAGCTGAAAAACAGAGGTGCCTTGATGCCAACTTTAAAAACAGACGGCAAACAGATTCCTTGGCCTAATGAGAAGTACAGGGAAATGGAAAATTCATTCAAGTTACAGCATAGTATTCAGCCTCCGGGCAAAATGAATGATGCATCCAAAGCTTTTATTGATCCTGCAAAATTTCATGTGTACCGCCAGGGCTTGAAAAATAGCTATTTAAAATTCACCAAAGACAAAAAAGGCAGAGTAGCCTTTATGGGAGGTTCAATTACCGAACATGGAGCTTGGCGCGATCAAATTTGCAGCTACCTGAAAACCAAATTTCCTGATACAGAATTTGAATTTATCAATGCCGGTATCAGTTCAACAGGCAGTACTCCTGGAGCCTTCAGATTGGTACAGGATGTGCTTGTAAAGGGTGAGATAGATCTTTTCTTTGAAGAGGCGGCAGTGAATGACGAAACTAATAATTTTAATGAC
>CAMDQV010000268.1 GCA_945906015.1 Pedobacter schmidteae
AGGAGCTTTTTGGCTTTCCTTTAGCTTAAGTTCCTGCTTTTGATCTTTACAACAATCCTCAGAAACACCTTTTTTCATACCGCAATTACTGCAGTCATCAGCACCATCTGAAGAATCATTAGAAAGCCCCCACTCGATCAGCTCGCCCATGCAATAATGAAAATGCACGGTTGCCCCGGATGAAACACCCAGGTAAAAAACAGCTAAAACAGTGATTATAAGCTTTTTCATTTTATTCTATGCAAAGATTGGGATAAAATATTGGAATATTTCAATTATTTTTGAGAAATGTAAAAAGCTAATACACAACAGACCGTCATTTTGATGAGGCACAAAGAGAAATCTGTTGAAATGAAAGCTAAATCTATCCCAAAAAAGGTGATTACGTACGAAATTGTAATTAAAAGCAGATATAATTCTATCCAAGCATATAAGACTAAAATCAGGTGTAGAATTCCTTAAAACAGACGTTGAAAATCTTATATTTATTAAACATTTAAGAAAATTTAATATGAAAAGCCTGACTTCATTCTCACTGATTCTATCTTTTATTGTGCTGCTTGGTCATAATTCGATAGTTTTTGCTCATTCTTTTCAAAACATAAATTCCTGGAAAGCTGGTGTTGCTCGCGTAAAAATCACCCCCGAAGAATCCATGTGGATGGCTGGCTATGCTTCTCGCGACCATGCTTCTGAAGGTAAATTAACAGATTTATGGGCAAAGGCCTTACTATTAGAGGATGCGAATGGGAAACGTGCAATCATGATCTCAACCGACTTGGTTGCTATTCGTCAGGTCATTTCTGAACCCGTTAGGAACAGGATCCAGAAACTATTTGGTTTGACAAGATCACAGATCCTGATCAATGCTTCACATACGCATACTGGACCTGAAACTCAATCTGCACCACATATTTTTAGCCTGGAGAAAAAGGAATTAGAAAAAATAGATCGCTATGCAAAAAAACTGGAAGATCAACTAGTGAATTTAGTGGCTGAAGCAATAAAAAACCTTAAACCTGCATCGATTTTCTCCGAAAATGGTGTAAGTCGTTTTCAGGTGAACCGACGAAATAACAGTGAGAACAAATTAGATCTACAAACTGAATTAAAGGGCCCTAATGATTTTTCGGTTCCTGTGATAAAAGTAGTGGATACAAAAGGAAAGATCATGGCAATTGCCTTTGGTTATGCCTGCCACAATACGGTTCTTGGAATCTATGAATGGTCGGGCGATTATGCTGGTTTTGCTCAAATTGAACTAGAAAAAAAATATCCCGGAGCAACAGCATTATTCTTTCAGGGAGCAGGGGCAGATCAAAATCCATTGCCGCGCAAGACAGTAGCCTTGGCAATGCAATATGGTGAAACACTTGCAGCCTCAGTCAACAGCGTTTTAAAAGAGCAAATGAAGCCTCTTTCTCCCAACCTGAAGCTTTCTTATTCTGAAATTGACTTGAAATTTGAAAAAGCCAGTCCTACAGCCCAAGAACTAAAATTTATCATAAGTGATTCTTCTGACACGCCTGCCTACTTAAAGGCAAATGCGAAAGTACTCCTTTCTAAGCTCGAAAAGGGAGAGAAATTGATGACCTCTTATCCATATCCTGTACAAGTATGGAAACTTGGAGAACAAGCATTAATTACTTTGGGTGGCGAAGTGCTTATAGGTTATGCTATTGAACTTAAGAAGATTTTTGGAAAGAACATATTTGTTTATGGTTATTCTAATGATGTAATGGCATACATTCCAACCAGTACCGTTTGGAAAGAGGGAGGATATGAAGCTACCCGTTCACCTATTTTTACAACACCATGGGCTTCAAATATTGAAGAGGTAATTATTAAGGAAGTGAAGAGGCTGGCTCAAGAAACCGGACTAAAACCTTGAAAAAATAAAAAGACTTAGAAGTTACTAAGCACACGCGACACGCGTGCGCTAGCAATCTAAATTCTGATTGGAGTCAGCCTTATCTTACCGGCAGCCTTTTAGGAGTAAATATAACCGTTATTATACCCACTATAGCCAACACCACCAAGGTAGAAAATCCATTCGCATAGCTTCCGCTAATATCCCTGATCCATCCAACCATCCATGGTGCAATGGCTTCGGCAAGGCCATCACCTGTCAATATAATTCCCATGATCCTTCCCATAACCCGAACACCAAATAATTCGGCGGCCATTAAAGGAATAATCATATAATCACCGCCAAGCCCAATACCAAATACAATTGCAAATACATAAATCACTCCCGGAACTTCAGCAAAATGGAGCAATGGAATTGCACATGCAACCAGACAGTAGATCAAGAGCATCACATATTTCTTTTCAATTTTATCAGCCAGCCAACCCATAAATAAGCGTCCAAATATACTAGCAGCAAGAATCATTGAAAGCACATTGGCTGCCTGTGTCTGCGAATAGTTAAGATCAAGACTAAAGAATAATTTCAAATTTTGACTGGTTGCGCTAACTGCCCCGATAGAGCACATGCTTCCAATAAGTAATAAATAAAAAGCCCTGGTTTTTAGAATATCTTTAATCTCCCGCTTTGGTTCTTCGGGCGTGTCTGAGGCTGCCAAATCTCCGGTAAGCGGAGGATTATCTTTCACGAACCAGGCCATCGGAAACGACAATACGATCATGGTGATACCCAGAATTACTAGTGCATGACGGTATCCGAATTCAACGTTCAATGCTTTTGCAATCTGCGGGGCGAGCATCCCGCCTATGCCGATTCCAAGGTAGGCAAAGCCCATAGCCTTACCCCTTGCTTTATCAAACCAGCGGGAAGTTAATACCTGGTTTGGCAATGGGCCACCGCACATATAACCCAAAGCACTGAAAATATAAAACACGTAAAACTGCCAGAGAGAGGTCATTAAACCCAATCCAATTACCGCACAACCGGCCATCAAAATACCGGCAAGCATCATTTTTCGCGGACCGAACCGGTCAATCAGGTAACCAACAACAAAACCAAAAAGCCCAACTAATATCTTAGCGAAGGCATTGCCCGAAGTAACGGTAGCTCGTGTCCAGCCAAACTCCTGAACCCAGAAATCATAAAAGAATGTAAGCCCGTAAAACATGATCCCGATCAGGGAAAACAAACTTAAAAATCCGGTTGCTGCAACTTGCGACTGCCCCCTCTTTAATGCACGCTGACCTTCTAGATTCTCTTTCATTCACTAAATGACCCGGACATGACCGGATGCTAAGCCTAAATATAATAAGACAAAACAATTATCAATACGAATTGAAAAAATAATTGCATTTAGAATAATCATGTAGGTAAACGGAATTGAAGAGATGAGATCTTTATGTGTAGGAATTTTCTGTGATTTGCAGCAAAATTGAGTGCTGAAAATTCTATTTGAAAAAAACTAGTGTACTGCGGTTAAAAAAGTTAGAGCACGCGCGCTAGCTTATTTGAATAATTGATTGCATTAGTTTGATGACGCAAATAAGCCTTTTGCGTCTTTGCGTCTTTGCGAGAGCTCCTTTTTTATTGTATGAAATTCAATGATTGTATTTAATGATTTTCTCGCAAAGACGCAGAGACGCAGATGTATGGCAGATAAGGAATTTACAGGTTAGTTTTTAGCAAAAGTTTGCTAGCCAGATAGTGTCTAGGTAGAGCACGCGCGACACGCGCGCTAGGAATCAAACAGTTATTCGTGGGAAATACTGGGTTCGAACCAGCGACCCCTACCTTGTC
>CAMDQV010000269.1 GCA_945906015.1 Pedobacter schmidteae
ATCCGCGAAAAGAATTTCATTAAAGAAGCCAGGGCATGGAATAAATACACTGATTATAAACCGATAATAGAATTTACAAAGGAAAAGGACTTTTTACTTATTTATTTTGTTGTTTTAATAAATCCCTAATCTCCGTTAATAATGCTTGCTCCGGGCCTGGTGCTGGCTGAGCTATAGGCGCTTCGTCTTCTTTACGCTTTAGAGCATTCATGGTTTTTATGACAGCAAAAATACAAAAGGAAACAATCAGAAACTGAATTACAGCATTAATGAAACTTCCATAGCGAATAGCCACTTCTTCTACTTTAAGGATAGTATCTGCAGAAATTAAAACTAGCTTCTTTGAAGAGAAGTCAACACCACCCATTATAAATCCTAAAGGTGGCATCAGAATATCATCAACCAATGAAGTAATGATCTTTCCAAAAGCAGCGCCAATAATGACACCTACAGCTAGATCAACCACATTTCCTTTAGATATAAATTCTTTAAATTCTTTAATGATTGCCATATAATGTCTGCATTTTAAATAATCTTTAAAAATGATAAATTATTAACTAAATCAAAAATATTTTTCATTAAAATGAATGTATAACTTACATTAAAATTTACCATGCACCAATATTTGTGTAATTTTACTCGACAAATAAAATCATGTTAAGACAAAATCTTCAGCAAAAGCTTCTTCAAAAACTATCTCCTCAACAAATTCAATTTATTAAGTTACTGCAGGTACCAACTGTATCGCTTGATACCCGAATTAAAGAAGAGCTGGAAGATAATCCAGCACTTGAAGATCTTAGTCTTGCTAACATGAATGAACCTACGGAAGAATATCCAGACAGGGATCCAGATGATGAATTCAATTCGGAAGATAGCCAGGAAAGTTCAGATGAATTTAATGTTGATGACTATTTGCAGGACGACAACATCAATGACTTTGGCTCCAAATACGAGCAAAACGGAGATGATGATGAAGAACGAAAAGAAATTCCTATTGCTGTGCAAAATTCATTTTTTGAAAGCCTTCAGGCACAGCTTCATCTGGTACCCTTATCTGATAAAGATTTCAGAATTGGTCAGCAAATAATTGGAAGTCTTGATGATGATGGCTACCTACGTCGGCCAATTACTTCACTGATTGATGATCTTGCTTTTTCGCAGAACATATTTGCAGAGGAAGAGGAGGTGCTTGAGATGCTTAAAGTTATTCAATCTTTTGACCCAGCTGGAGTTGGGGCAAGAGATCTGCAAGAATGTTTATTAATTCAACTTAGAAAAAAAGAGCAAACTCCTGTTGTTAGAAAAGCGACGAGAGTAGTGGAACATTTTCTGGAAGAATTTACTAAAAAACATTATGACAAACTTGAGCGTACCCTCAACATGGATTCAGAGGAACTTAAAGAGATTGTCAATGAAATACTGAAACTTAACCCAAAACCAGGCGATTCGAATGCGGTTACAACAAAGCAGCTTCAAATTATCCCTGATTTTCATATCAGTAATAACGACGGCATTTTATTTTTGACCTTAAACTCAAAAAATGCTCCTGAACTGCGTGTCAGTCGTTCGTATCAGGACATGTTTGAACATTACGATAAAACTGCTCAAAAGGATAAAAAACTAAAAGAAGCAGTACAATTTGTAAAACAAAAGCTTGATTCAGCAAAATGGTTCATCGATGCAATTAAGCAGCGTCAGCAAACTTTGCTAAAAACCATGAATGCAATCATGCATTATCAGTATGAATATTTTCTGACCGGCGATGATAAGAATCTGAAACCAATGATCCTCAAAGATATTGCTGATCGTATTGGCATGGATATTTCAACCGTATCTAGGGTAGCTAATTCTAAATATGTGCAAACAGAGTTTGGAACCTTTTTATTGAAATCATTTTTCTCTGAAGCTATTCAGATGGAAAGTGGAGAGGAAGTATCCAATAAAGAGGTTAAAAAAATTCTGGAGGAATGCATTGGCAAAGAAGATAAAAGACGACCACTTGCAGATGAAAAGCTGACTGAAATCCTCAAAGAACAAGGCTATAATATTGCCAGAAGAACTGTAGCTAAATACAGGGAAGCGATGAATATACCGGTGGCGAGATTGAGGAAAGAGCTTTAGGCCGGGTATCTGTTATCAGTTGTCTGTTATTAGTTGGTTAGTTATTAGTTGGTTAGTTGTTTAGGTGGTTAGTTATTTAGTACTCAATACTAAAAAAGATGTTGTCTGTTGTCTGTTATCAGAAAAAGGCAGTAAATATCAAATTAGCAGTAAACAGTCTTTGATCTTGGTTCTTGGTTCTTGAATCCTGTTATATGAGGTCTGCGGTGCTGCTATGAAATGAAGCTAAATTATCTCAATAACAAATACTCAATACTAAAAAAGATGTTGTCTGATAACTGATAACTGTTAACTGATAACAGACACATTACCAGCTCTTCTGCGGACATGTTACTTTGTACCTGTTATTCAAGAAAATGCCCAGCACAATTTCATGAGATCCATTACTCACAGTATTCAAGCCAGAAGTAGTAACATCATAAGAATAGCCTATATTCATGAATGAACCTAGGTTAAAACCAGCCATTCCTGCGAATGCATCATCTTTACGATAACTTCCACCCAGCCAGAAACGGTCTTTGTAAGCAAGTTTAAGATTTACATCAACTGACATGGGCACCGGAGACACTACCTTAAATAATGCTGAAGGAATAGCTGCAAAATCATCTCCGAGATATATTTTATAACCCAAAGTTGCGAATAGATGCGGAACTTTTCTGCCCTGATCATACGTTACAGGATCATCGCTAAAACCCATCGGACTTTTTAAAAGCTGCTGTGCAGATACCCCTGCAAAATATCTTGGTCCGTATAACCAGATGCCCGCACTAAGATCAGGTTTAAGCTGGTTAAAATTGCCAGTACCAATAGCCTGGTCGATCGGATTTTCAAGAATTAATTGCGAACGATCCAAAAAGATCTTTGAAACACCTGCGGCAACACCTACTGAGACATTTATTTGTTCAGTGATCCCAATATGATACGCGTAATTTAAATTAACATCTGTTCTTGAAATGGGCCCTGCTTTATCTGAAACTACTGTAAATCCTACCCCATGATGAGGCTCGGATGCCATATAATTTTGCAAATAACTGCGATTATTGGGATTTGAACCTCCCCCTTCAGGAACTGATGTAGAAGTTCCATAGCGGAAATTATTCCCGATAGGAGCATGAATCGAAATATAGGAAGTTTCAGGCGCCCCACTTAAACCCTGCCATTGACTTCTATAGCCGGCCTTTACATCGATGTAATTCTCAATGCCGGAGATGGCAGGATTCAATATAAAATTATTTAAAATATACTGCGTATACTGTGGCCTCTGTTGAGCATTAACAGCATGACCTAAACAAATAAAAACTATTAAAAATACCGCTTTTTTCATCCTTCCATTTTATTTTGAGCCCATTACTCTTACAATTAAATTAACCAAAGGCGCTTTAAATTTCAATTTTCGGGTTTAATATAGTAAATAATGTTTCAATTAATACTTTCTTGACATAAACCTGAACTATCGAATAACCGCAATCCAACCTTTAAAAACCGGCAATGCAATTTTGGGATCAATCACATAATAATAGGTCCCAACCGGGACTGCCTGCCCGTTAAACATCCCATTCCAGGGCTCTAAGTAACCAATAGAGACAAATAAC
>CAMDQV010000270.1 GCA_945906015.1 Pedobacter schmidteae
AAAATATAGTCGTTTATGATCGATTTAACTATCTCAATAATTATGAACGGCCATTATATTATTGGGCAAAACCTAACATAAGATTTAACCCTATTTAATTAATAATAAAATTAAATCCAGAAAAAAATAAAGATGAATTTTAAAATAGTAATTCTTATTATAATAATTTCAATCACAGGGTGTTCAAAGAACACTGCACAAATAGATAATACTATTGTCACTCAACCTGCAACTTATACAGGTACTGAATCAATAACACAAGGAGTTGGAATAGTTACGAATAGTGCTATTTATAGTTGTAACGGAGGCAGGGTTACGAATATGGGCAGTATAATTTCAAAGGACAATAAAACATGGATATTGCCAGGTGAAAATAGTTTTACTGCTGGAACAAAATTATTTGACTTATATAATGAATGTGTTGGCAAAACACCTTCTAATATTAATCAAGCAGATACTTCGAAAGCACCCATCATTGTTATTGATAATGATGGCGAAATCATCAGTGGTTTTTTGTATGGCGATAATTATTTTGAACTTTATGTAAACGGAAAATTAGTAGGCGTTGATCCAATTCCATATACCCCTTTTAATTCAGTCTTTGTTAAATTTAAAGCAAAGAGGCCTATTAAATATGCCATTAAACTTATTGATTGGGAAGAAAATTTAGGTATAGGAAGTGAATTAAATGGCGGAAATTCCTTTTACCCAGGCGATGGAGGATTTATTGCCAAATTCAGCGATGGCACTGTTACCAATGCCAATTGGAAAGCCCAAACATTTTATATAGCACCATTGAGTAATGTAAATTGTGTCACTGAAACAGGTACTAATCGCAATTCAAGTGGATGTAGTACTTACCCGAGTTCCGCAAATAATGCATTCGGTTTACATTGGGCAATTCCTACTGACTGGTATTCAACCACTTATAATTTCAAAACTTGGCCATCGGCAAGTATTTTTTCAGTAGCTCAAGTAGGGCCTAAAGTTGCATTTACCAATTTTACATCACAATTTTCTGATGCTCAATTTATTTGGTCATCCAATTTAATTTTAGATAATTTGGTGTTGCTTAGATTTGACGCAAATTAAATTAGCATCACATTTAAAATAGCTAAAAATAGTATTATACCTCTAGAAATTAAACTCCTTTCCAATTTAATCGTTTTGCTTTTTATATCAACTACAGTCGCAAAAACTTGAAGAAGAAAAAGATCATTTATAGCTGGTTCAAATCCTCCCGACCAACAGACGGGAGGGTCAAGTTTCGAACCCTTATCTCCCACGAATCCCGAAACAAATTTTGGGATTTTTTTATTTTAGAGAAATGCATTTTGTCTGTATCATTTATTCTAAAATCAGAGATCGATATGTTATCGGTTTTACCTCCAATATAACCTACCTTTATAGAAACATAATTTCTAAAATTCCGGATTCAAGGGTAAATAGGTTACTGGCTATTAAAATTTCACTAATCTTTTCATACAAAATACTATCCCCAAAATAAACATGAAAAAATTATACCTCATACTGTTATTGCTTTTATTCAGTATTTGTTCTTTTGCCCAGAGCCGATATATTTCAGCTACCACAAAAAAGATAGTTTATGCCAGAGATGGTGGTGCATGTCGTTGCTGTGGAAGTTCCTTAAACTTAGAATATGACCATATTAACCCATTTTCTTGCGGTGGTGGTAATGATGTTTCAAATATTCAGTTGCTTTGCAAAAGATGTAATCGAAGTAAATCAAATAGTTGTACTTGCAAAATACATAATAGAATTGTGGGCGTTAATTGTTGTGATGGCAGCGTAACTAGCGCTAGATCATCTACAACAACAAGTAGGAAATCAACAAGCACTTCTACGCAATGTACTGGAACAACAAAAAAAGGATTGCGATGTAGAAATAGAACAAGCAGTTCTAATGGCCGTTGTTATTTACATTAATAATTTATAAACTATCAAAGAAAAATAGATATGGATTTATTGTTTGCCATAGACATCGATAAAGAAGAAATTATCGTTTCAGAATCTCCTAAGGGCACTAATCGTATTGATTTTGTTGAACGTGTAAAACGTCAAGAAAATAAGATGCTATACCATGCTGTACTAACTTTAACTAGCATTTCGCAATCATCTGATTTTGATATTAATATTTTTAAAGCAATGGATAAAGTTTGCCAAATGCTCTATAATAAACATAAAGGGAATTAATTAGCCATTTATTTCCGTACCATTGATGCTATAGAATATAAAAAAGCAATGCTGGTTTTTTATGAACAGAATACGATCAGCGTTTTTAAAAAGCTATTTATCGAGCAGTTTAGGTATGCGGTCAAAACTTATTTTTAGCACATTCTACTTCAATAGTGTATCTAGATTAGCTGTTTTTCGAATATTTTTTTTCTCTCTATCCAACAAAATAAATTTATAGTTTCATATACATAATAGTTTTTCACCGCTTGACCATTCCACTTTTTTAAATCGGTATGATGCATAAGATTAGGCAACTCTTGGATTGCCTATTCCTCTACACTCTTCCTTTATCGGTTAATTACAGATCAATAGGATATAAATTACGGATCAAAAAAGCTAATTATTGCGCTGTAATAAGTTCAAAATTGAGCTAAAATCAAATTATAGTTCAATTTATTTGCTATTTCGGCTCAAATTTTATTAAATTTGAGCCATAACTGAGTACTAAATGAGCTGTAATTATGGTAAGAATAAATGATACTATCCTAAAGTTTATTAAAGAACACCCCGCAAGTTCTTCTGTAGCGATACATCAGTATGCCGGAAAAGGTTCTTTTGCAACAACCAAAAGGGAAATTAGCGCATTGGTTAAAACTGGCCAATTAGTTGCTGAAGGTCAGTCACGCGCTACCCGTTATCGAATCAGCGCTACAACCCAATTATTTGCCATTATTGATTTAGCTAGCTATTTTGAAAAGGAAATTGACGATCGCGAAATTCAGGGCGATTTTAATTTCAGTTTAATAACCGAGGTGTTACGTGATGTAAACCTATTTACCTCAGAAGAAGCAATTATTTTAGCACAATTACAGGCGGAGTTCCGCACTAATATTTCCCAAATGTCTTCTGCTGCGTACACAAAGGAAATGGAGCGTCTGGCTATTGACCTGAGTTGGAAATCATCACAAATTGAAGGCAATACCTATTCGTTGCTTGAAACCGAGCGATTACTAAAGGATAAAGAAACTGCGGCAGGTAAGCCAAAAGACGATGCTACCATGCTCTTGAATCATAAGGAAGCGCTTCAATTTATCATGGAGAACCCTGATTATGTGGTTCCTTTATCAATTGCTCGTATTGAAGATGTCCATAGTATACTGATCAAGAATCTGGAGGTGGAACGTAATATTCGACAGAGTCGCGTAGGTATCTCCGGAACAAACTATAAACCTTTGGATAATGAGTACCAGATTAGAGAAGCGCTTGAGGATATGTGCCGTTTGATTAACCGGAAGGAGAATGTATTTGAAAAGACTCTGCTGGCACTGATGCTGCTTTCTTATATCCAGCCATTCAACGATGGTAATAAAAGAACGGCACGTATCGTTAGCAACGCCATTCTGATTTCAAATCACTATTGCCCCATCTCTTTCCGTACCATTGATGCTATAGAATATAAAAAAGCAATGCTGGTTTTTTATGAACAGAATACGATCAGCGTTTTTAAAAAGCTATT
>CAMDQV010000271.1 GCA_945906015.1 Pedobacter schmidteae
GGGTTAATGTTTTCCATTTCTTTAAAATTTAAAACAACACACTGTTACTCAAACCTATTTTAATATTAATCTTACCTGCAGCAGAAATTGTTTATTTATGGGTATTAATGATTGATAAAGTATAATTCAGTTTTGATTTAAATCCTGATTAATAGCCTAAATAATTCAAAATAAAAAGAATTATAGGTATTAAAATCAATCAATCTATCTATTTAACATTTATATAATATTGTAATTTACGTTTACGTACACGATAAACAAAATTATTTAAGATATTTTTTTACCCCTGAATAGGGGCATGAATTCAATAAAAGCAACATATTATTTTGCTGGACGAATCATTCCTGCAATAGCATTCAGATCATACACAATCTTGCCATCCTTGATGGTCATTTCACATTCAAACTTTTGTTTGCCCCAATATTTATTTCCTGCAACATCTCTAAAACCGAAATTTCCATTACGCATGCTTATAATCGCAATATCAGCTACTGAACCTTCGGATAGATTACCAAGTTCTTCTCTTTTGATTACCTGAGCAGGTGTCCAGGTACTTGCTTTGATAAGTTCAGGGATTTTCATACCCATAGAAAGAAAAATAGATAAAACATTCATTTGGTCCTTCATTGCGCCATTTACACTACCCTGATGAAGATCAGTGCCCATGGTATTTGGATAAAATCCTGCCTTTAAAGCAGGTAATGCTTGGTTAAAATTGAAACTACCGCCGCCAAAGCCTACATCGAATATAATTCCCTTTTTCTGAGCTTCCAGAACAAATGGTTTTAACTTGCGGGTTTTCAAATCTACAATTGGATCAACCACTCCCCTTGAAGATTGTATAAAGGTGTGGGTATAAATATCGCCAGGGCGGAGATATTTTGTAAAGAGCTCTTGAATTGAAAAATACAGACTGTTCAGATCAATCATGACAGGCATATTGGCAAATTTTCCTGCATCTACCCCTCGCTGAACCGGGGTCCATTCTGAACCTGTAAAATGGGCAACCTTAAACCCCACGATATCTTTTTTATGTGCAAGGGCAGTGTCTGCAGTTCTTTTTGCATCCATATCACTCACATTTTGCTCATAGTTCTCTATTCCTCTCATCCCCTCTCCAACAATATTTAGCAAACACAATACTCTGGTTTTTGAAACATCAATAATATTCTTTTTGAATGTCCCAAATGATCTCCACCCTGCTCCACCAGCATCAACCACTGTAGTTACTCCGGAACGGAACGTAGATTGATCAGGCAATACTGCAACTGTACCACCACTCAAATAACTATCCGGATCAAAACCATAAAAAACATGGGCATGAATATCAATCAGCCCGGGTGTAACGTACATACCCTTTGCATGAATAACCTGCTGAGCCATTAAGGTATCAATAGTTCTGGCAACACGAACAATCTTATTATCCTGAATGGCAATATCCATCACTTCATCAATACTATTTTTTGCATCTATTACGTGCCCCCCCTTAATCAACAAGCGGTAAGGAAATTGTGCCTTAACAGCAATAGAGAAAGATATCAAAATTGAAAAAAACAATAATTTTTTGAGGCTCATAAAAATACGCTAGGTCTTAAACTGATGCTTTAATTAATTCTTCAGTAAATCTTTTGGCAACAATCTTTTCCTCGCCGGTCTGCATCATCCAAACAGACAGTATCATGGCATCATTAATGCTTTTTGGGGCTTCAATAGAGGGTTCACCATTTCTAAGATTGAGAGTCATCTCTTTGGTGCTTAGCTTTATTAGCGACTGGTCCCAAGATATTCTCAAGGTTGGAGTTACATTGGCTATTGGTGGGACAAAAATTTCTGCTTGAACACCTTTCACTTTTTTTACTGCATTTAAAATAACATGGGCACGATCTTCCCACATTTTCCATTCTTTACCCTGATCAAGATTGATGAAGCGATCTAATGCGGCATACATACCAAAAACCTCTTCCTTATTAACCTTCATTCCACGACCGATATTGTTTCCTCCCGGCGGAGCACTCAGACGGGCGGCTGCAATAATGTCTTTTCTTCCCATCAAAATTCCGGCACTCTGCGGACCGCGGATAGCCTTTCCTCCTGAAACGCAAACCGCGTCATAGCCCATATCATTGAATTTCCAAAGATTCTCAACAGGTGGAACATCAGCAGCAATATCAACCATTGCAGGAATTTTATGTTTTTTTGATATAGAAAGCCACTCATCATGTCCTATTTTGCCCCATGGAGCTGCTTCATTGTAGAACCAGGTCATAGCAGTTTTAGAATTGATAGCCTTCTCGAATTCTTCTGCAGTTTCAACAAAAACCCGCTTTATTCCGGTATTACTTAAGGCATGGTCATAAGATCCACTATGTATTTTCTGCAAGATTACTTCATTACGTTCAAAATCAGTAACATCTGGCAACTTGGCCACTTTGATCTTGTCCATTCCGGTGAGGATTCCGGCCGTTCCCAAAACCAAGGCCGACCAGCAACCTGAAGTAACCATAGCGGCTTCAGCATGACACATGGCTGCGATCTTCTCGCCGACCTTGTCCTGCAGATCATTATACAAAACATATTTTCTTGAAGCCCCATTTATTGCTTCCATCACCTCATCGGCCATCAAAGAAGCAGTATGGGTAGTATAAACACCATAAGCATTAATAAATGTTCTTAAACCTAATTCCTTAATCAGATCTCTCTTAACAATAGAGCTTGCAGCACTTATAGGATTAAATGGAACAGCAGTTAGTCCGCCTGCCAAGGGTGCCACAGATAAATATTTAATCAGTTCTCTACGTTTCATGATGACATTTAATAATGATGGGTCTAATTTTTTGAAAGCAAGGATGCAGAAGATTTATCTAGAAAGAATAAACACTGAGCATGTGTCTGTAAAATACTTGCAGGATCATTATTACTTACCTTATTCTCCAATGTATTTTTAACAGCCTCAGCTTTCCTGCTATCCGGTACGGAACAAATAATCATTTTTGATTTGCATATCTGTTTGATTGACATGCTTATTGCCTTTTTTGGAACTTCTGCCAGCGAGGCAAACCATCCTTCATTAAACTGTTGCAAACGGCATTTTTCATCCAGATCTACAACAATATATGGTGAGACCGTATCAAAATCAGCAGGAGGGTCATTAAAAGCTAAATGCCCATTTTCGCCAATTCCAACTAATGCCACATCAATTGGGTGATCGGTGATGATCTGATTTAAACGCTTACATTCTACTTCAGGATCTGTTTCACCATTAACCAGATAACTAGCTTTGAGCGGACTTACCAAATTTAAAAAACGCTCTTTCAGGTATTTTCTGAAACTTGCAGGTGCTGTTTCAGGAAGGCCGATATATTCATCGAGGTGAAACATCACCACCTTTGACCAATCAATAGTTGTATCTTCAACTAGGTTTTTTAACGTTTCAAACTGACTTGCACCTGTAGCAAGAATAACATTGGCCTGTCCTTTCTGTTTAATTGCATTAATTATTCCCTCTATAGCAGCAGCTGCAGACACTTTTCCTAATTCGACAGGATTATCAGTTATTTTTATATTCATACATTATTAATTATTAATCAATTGCTAGTTAGATCAGCTCAATTTAAATTACCTGAGCACTTATTTACGTGCAGTTACGGTGATCTCAAATCTTGCAGGGCCAATCAGACTTTTAATTCCCATAATAGAACGTGTAGGACG
>CAMDQV010000272.1 GCA_945906015.1 Pedobacter schmidteae
GCCCTCTAGGCCATACTCCCAGCTCGCCGTTCTTTCATCCCCACGCTCGGAAATTCTGCTTCATCGGGTATTTATTTTCATTAGTCAAAATCTAACAGCTTACTAAGGTTAACGTTAGTGGGGGTTATGAACGTTTATCCACAAACGGCTGCGTACAGGGCTTTGATTTTTGTATTAAGGATGCAATTAGAATTAACGCCCTGTCCAATGCCGCACAAAACGGTTATAAAAAAAGGTACAGTGGATTATAAAAAAACTAAGTCTCGCAACTATGAGCGGAATTAAATTATGAATGCTTGGTGGCTAACACCAAGCATTATGAAGAATTACCTCTAATCAGAAAACTAAGAAAGTATTTTTGCAATGTCAAGGAAACCTTTTTCAAAGGCTTTATCAGCAGGAGTTTTACCATCTTCCGTTTTTGGATGCACATTAGCTCCTGCTTCAAGAAGTACGATCAATAGTTCAATATTGCCATTAAAAGCTGCTGAATGTAGGGGAGTGGCGCCCGACATTTGTACAACATTTATATCTGCTCCTGCTTCCAGCAGCATTTTTGCAATCATGCTATAATTAGCCGCAACTGCAGAATGTATTGGGTAAATAGTGTAACCATTGTTTGAAGGTATGTTTGGGTCAGCGCCATTTAGCAACAGTAAATGCGTGATATCTTCATTGCCAAAGTACGATGAGATAGAAAGAGGGGTAAAGCCATCTTCAGAAAAGCTATTGATCAATTGTGGATTTTGGTCAAGGGCCTCTTTAACGATATCTAATTTCCCTAAAGCAGAAGCCTCAAAAATACTGATCTCTGGTACAAATTGCAGGATTAACTCTGCAAGTTCTGGTTTGTTATAATAACAGCAGAGCATGATAGGCGAAATATTCTGACTGGTTTTTTTACTGGCCAATTCTGTATTAGCTTCAAGAAGTGAAAGCAGGTTTACTGCGTTTCCAGTCTGAATATATTCCTCTAATAAAGCCTGATTCATATCCTGAACTAATTAAATCATAAGGTCAAATTAATCAATATTAATAAAATTAAATAAAATATACCACTCCTTTACTGGAGTGTAAACAAACATTCCAATCTTAATTTTTTTTTAAAATCAATAGTTAAACCTTTATTAAGTGTTTCTTTTGATAGTTTAAAACAATTTGACCCTTGTTAAAATTGTTTAAGAAAAGGATAAATAGTACATTAATTGAAAATGATGGAATTCAGAATATCTGTTTATTCTTTATAACATTATATTTGTCAATATTTAGCAAGATATAGAATGCCCCTAAAAGGAAATCAATTCAGGAATTCAAATTCATTTCGTGATGAACCTACAGCAAATCCTGTTTCAAAACAGCGAGATTCCAATCAGTCAGCAGATGTTATACCGAAGTTTAAATTTAATGATGGCAGGGTAACCAAAATAATTGGCCTTTTTTTCTTGATCGTTTCAATTTATTTCATGGTTGCTTTTACTTCCTATCTATTTACCTGGAAAGATGATCAAAGCTATGTAATGGATGCCAATGGAGGATGGTCCAATTTATTAAAAACCCAGTTTGAATTAACTAAAGTGGGTCTGAATCAGTCTGTTGTGCAGAACTGGTTAGGTAAATTTGGAGCATTGTTATCTCACCAGTTTATTTACGAGTGGTTTGGAGTAGCTTCTTTTCTTTTTATCGGTATTTTCTTTATTATAGGATATCGAATGCTGTTCAAGATCAAGGTACTTTCTATTCCAAAAACGCTAGCATATTCTTTTTTCCTGTTACTATTTATTCCTGTCAGCCTAGCTTTTTTTCATGCATTCATTATCGATTATCCACATTATCTGGAAGGAGAGTTTGGATTCTGGACCAATAGGTTATTGCAGGCGCAGATTGGGAATACCGGCATTGCAGGTTTACTGGCTTTTGCTGGCCTTACCGTGCTGATTATTGCCTATAACATAGATTTTAAGCTTCCTGAACGTAATCAGGAGCCTAAATATGTGATTCCTGATACTGATGGTACGAATGTACAGTTGGAGGAAGAAGTTATTTATGACCCGGTAGAATTTAATCTTCCAAATAAGCCTGGGCAGACAGCAGTTGAAAATAAATTAAATCAGAATCTTTCGCCAGTTGAAGTTAATGACCTTGATAGTTTTGAGCCTGATGAACATAAAGCCGTTATTCTTAGTCCCACTAAAAATATACCTCTTGAAACTGCAAAGCTGGTTAATGACGACCTCAGGGGTTCTCCACCTTTAACGATTGAAAAAACAGAAGAAGAGCAGAAATCGTCTGAACTTGTTGAGCAGTTCGGAATGTATGACCCTACGCTTGATTTGTCTAGTTATAAATATCCTACACTTGATCTTCTTGAAAATTACGGTTCTAATAAGATCGCAGTCAATGCAGATGAGTTAGAAGCCAATAAAAATAAAATAGTGGAGACTCTCAACCATTATAATATTGAGATCGACAAAATAAAGGCTACGATAGGCCCTACGGTTACTTTATATGAGATTATTCCCGCACCTGGAGTTAGAATCTCGAAGATCAAAAATCTGGAAGACGATATTGCATTAAGTCTGGCTGCATTAGGGATACGTATTATCGCACCCATGCCAGGTAAAGGTACTATTGGGATTGAAGTGCCGAATCAGAACCCTGAAATGGTTTCTATGCGTTCTGTACTAGCAACAGAGAAGTTCCAAAATACAACGATGGATCTGCCAATTGCTTTGGGAAAGACCATTTCGAATGAAGTTTATATTGCCGACCTGTCAAAAATGCCGCATTTACTTGTGGCGGGTGCTACAGGTCAGGGAAAATCGGTTGGTATTAACGCAATTTTGATCTCCTTATTATACAAAATGCATCCATCGCAATTGAAATTTGTGCTTGTGGATCCTAAAAAAGTTGAATTGACACTTTTCAGGAAAATTGAAAGACATTTCCTCGCAAAGTTGCCAGGAGAGGCTGACGCCATTATTACTGATACAAAAAAAGTTATAAATACATTAAACTCACTTTGTATTGAAATGGATAACCGATATGACCTGTTAAAAAATGGTCATGTACGTAATTTAAAGGAGTATAATCAGAAATTTGTTAATAGGAAACTGAATCCGAATGAAGGCCATCGCTTTTTACCATTTATTGTATTGATTATTGATGAATTTGCAGATCTGATGATGACAGCCGGTAAAGAGGTAGAAACACCAATTGCTAGGATTGCACAGCTTGCACGTGCCGTTGGGATTCACCTGGTTATTGCCACCCAGCGTCCTTCAGTAAACATCATCACCGGTACGATCAAGGCCAATTTCCCAGCAAGATTAGCCTTTAGGGTTTTATCCAAAATTGATTCAAGAACTATCCTTGATAGCGGCGGTGCAGACCAGCTCATAGGTCGTGGAGATATGCTATTATCTACCGGAAGTGATTTGATTCGAATTCAGTGCGCATTTGTAGATACGCCAGAGGTTGAGCGCGTTTCGGAGTTTATTGGTTCGCAGCGAGGTTACCCATCTGCCTGGATGCTTCCCGAATACATTGATGAAAACTCGGAGTCGTCTACAAAAGAATTTGATGCTTCAAATCGTGATCCGATGTTTGAAGAAGCTGCCAGGATGATTGTTTTGCATCAGCAGGGTTCTACGTCTTTAATTCAACGTAAACTTAAATTAGGGTATAACAGGGCAGGCAGAATAATAGA
>CAMDQV010000273.1 GCA_945906015.1 Pedobacter schmidteae
AGCTCAAAACGATCGCAAAACACATGAATCTGACTATTTACTTCTAAAAAGCAATCACCCCTTCCCTCAAAAAATGCGGTTTGAACTGAATCCGCAATACGGCTTAAGGTCTCATCATCAGCTGCTACAGAAACACGATCAATAACGATCTTGATATCCACGTCATTACCCGATTTAATATTACCAGTTGACCGATCATCTAGAAGATCTTCGATTTTAGACAGCTGCTCATTGATTAATACGCGCGTAAAACCTTTTTGAAGTAGAACTGCAAGCTCCTCCTTCAATGAGCGGTTGTTGTGGGCATGCAATGGGCAGGAAACAGTAACTGAGGTACCTTCTGATAGACCAGAAATAAAATTAATTACATCCGTAACCGTGTCTTTTTTAACTTCCCTTCCCGAAACAGGTGAAATGGTTTTTCCTATCCTAGAAAAAAGCAATTTCAAATAATCATAAATCTCAGTTGAAGTACCTACAGTTGAACGTGGATTACTAGTAATAACCTTTTGCTCAATAGCGATAGCCGGAGCAATACCCTTAATATAATCAATATCAGGCTTATTCATCCGACCCATAAACTGCCTGGCGTATGATGATAAACTTTCTACATATCGCCTTTGTCCTTCAGCATAAAGCGTATCAAATGCGAGTGACGACTTGCCTGAACCGGACATCCCGGTAATGACAACTAATTTATTTTTAGGGATGGCGACATCAATATTCTTTAAATTATGGACTCTTGCCCCTTTAATAATAATATACTTTTTAGGATCTTTTTCTGCCTCTTTGTTCATTCGCAAATTCCAAACTATTTTATTTCGTATATACTGATATAGCCCAATTATTCAAAACGCAAAAATACAGCTATAAGTATTTATTAAAGAACAATGATGAAATATTATTTGATTGTGGCAAGATTATTGTTTGATTTGAAATCAATTCATTTTATTATAAATAACCAAAGGAGAAACGCTATCGAATAAACTCTACTCTATCATTTTTTAAGAATTTTAATACAAAAGAATTTAAAGTATGAGTGCTATAACTATTCATTTAATCAGTGACCAGGATCTGGTACAAAAATACATTATTGGCCATGAGCCAAGCCTAGAGGAACTCATCCGAAGGCATAAAATCAAAATCTACACGTCCATTTATCTATTAGTAAAAGACTCCTATCTGGCAGAGGATATTTTTCAGGATACTTTTATAAAGGTTATTAATACCCTTAAAGCAGGGAAATATAATGAGGAAGGGAAGTTTCTTCCATGGGTAATTCGTATTGCACATAATCTTGTGATTGATCATTTTCGAAAAGAAAAGCGTAAGCCATTGGTAACAACGGTTGACGGTTTTGACATTTTCGAGCTTATTAAATTTTATGATGATAGCACTGAAGATAAGATCATTCGCGAGCAAACACACAAAGATCTAAGAGAACTCATCCATCACTTGCCATCCGATCAGAAAGAAGTATTAATCATGCGCCATTTTGGTGAACTAAGTTTTAAAGAAATATCAGATATAACTGGGGTAAGTATAAACACTGCACTTGGCCGTTTGCGATATGCACTGAATAATTTACGCAAAATGATATTAACCAGAGAATTAAGTTTGAAGAATATCTAAAATATATTTTATTCTAAATAAAACATTACTAAATTAAGTACGTTTAAGCTAAAAACTTGATTTGCTTATGATAGAAATCTCTACTCCAAAAACACATTCTTTAAAACTAAAAGAAGTTAATAAAGATATTACTGCAGAAGATCTTAGCGAAGAAGATCAATCATTTTATACTGCTATTAAACCCTGTTTAAATGCAATGGCAAAAAATCCAAGCCAGGATACCATTAGCAATCTTGTAAATTATTCAAAATCTATTTAAAAAATTAAAACAGGCTTCGGACTGGTTTTTTTAACCTTTAAATAAAGAAAATTATAGTTTTCAGGCATATATTTGTAGGGTGCTAAGAAAAGACAGATATAAAGATTTTGTAGACTATTTCTCTTCCCATCAGCCTGAAGCGGAAACAGAATTGCACTACGAAAACCCATACCAGCTATTGGTTGCAGTGATTTTATCTGCACAATGTACCGACAAACGAATCAATCAAGTTACTCCTAAGTTATTCGAACATTTTCCTACTCCCGAAAGTCTGGCGCAATCAACTTCAGAGCATGTCTTTGAATATATACGCAGCGTAAGTTATCCAAATAATAAAGCTAAGCATCTGGTGGGCATGGCTAAAAAATTAGTTGATAATTTTAATGGTATAGTGCCGTCTTCTATAGAAGATCTTCAAACCATGCCGGGTGTTGGCAGAAAAACTGCAAATGTGATAGCTTCTGTAATTTTCAATGCACCTGCAATGGCAGTAGATACGCATGTATTTAGAGTTTCTAATCGGATTGGGCTTACAAGAAATGCAAAAACACCTCTGGCCGTAGAGAAACAACTGGTAAACTTCCTTCCAAAAGAAAAAATCCATATCGCGCATCATTGGCTCATTTTACATGGAAGATATGTTTGTCTGGCTAGAAGTCCGAAATGCACTAGTTGTCCACTAGCACATATTTGTAACTATTATGCACAAAGCCAGACAGAAGGAGCCCTGCGAAAAGCAGAAAATATTCAGCTGAAAAAATCGCGTGAGCTAAAAAAGAAACAACAGATCAGAAAAATGGCAATCAAATTAAAAAAATTTAAATAATTAAGTCTAAACTACCATCAAATGAACTAATTAATCTATATATTAAGAAAGAGAGAATATTTAAATAATTTTTTTTTGATAATATTTTTAGTATTTTCAAATATTAATTATACTTTTGGCAATATAAAACTAAAATAATGAGCAACGCAGATAAATTAAAAGCTTTACAGCTAACGCTAGATAAACTTGAAAAATCATACGGTAAAGGTACCGTTATGAAATTAGGAGATAATGCAGTTGAAGCCATTGAATCTATTTCAACTGGTTCAATAAGCCTCGATATTGCATTAGGAATTGGGGGACTACCTAAGGGTAGGGTCATTGAAATCTATGGCCCTGAATCTTCCGGTAAAACTACCCTTGCTATTCATGCGATTGCTGAAGCACAGAAAAAAGGAGGTATTGCTGCTTTCATTGATGCTGAACATGCTTTTGATAAATTTTATGCCAGTAAACTTGGTGTAGACATTGAAAATCTGTTGATCTCACAACCTGACAATGGAGAACAGGCTTTAGAAATTGCTGATAATTTAATCCGTTCAGGAGCTATTGACATAATTGTGATTGACTCTGTTGCTGCCTTAGTACCAAAAGCTGAGATCGAAGGTGAAATGGGAGATTCAAAAATGGGTCTTCATGCGCGTTTAATGTCGCAAGCCTTACGTAAATTAACCGGAACTATCTCAAAAACAGGATGTTGCTGTATTTTTATCAACCAACTTCGTGATAAGATCGGAGTTATGTTTGGAAGTCCAGAAACAACTACAGGAGGTAATGCACTTAAATTTTACGCCTCTGTGCGTTTAGACATTCGTCGTATCTCTCAAATTAAGGATACTGATGAAGTTTCTGGAAACAGAGTGAAAGTGAAAGTGGTCAAAAACAAATTGGCTCCTCCATTCCGAATTGCTGAGTTTGACGTAATGTTCGGAGAAGGAATTTCCAAAGCCGGAGAGATCGTCGATCTTGGTGTTGATTTT
>CAMDQV010000274.1 GCA_945906015.1 Pedobacter schmidteae
CTGCATCGGCAACCTTGAAACTATATAGCATTTTTAAATCAGTAAGATCCCAAACTGAAACTGATCCATCTTCTGACGAAAGTAATACTTCGTTTTTTGAAGCAACTGATTTGATGTCAAAAACAGGAAGCTTATGAAAATATAAAACAGTACTGATTTTTTGTTCTTCAAAATTAAATACATCAACCTGTCCGTTGCGCTCACCGGCAAGAAGTAGAGGCGCCGAAGTTGGGCTATGCAGCGAATAAATAGATGAAATTACAGGGAACAGCACCTTTATAAATCCGGGTGTCTTTGAGCTCCACTCAACCACCCCTTTATCATTACCAGCAGTAAAAAGTATGCCTTTTTTCTGTGAGTTTTCTACTGTGTAGATCGGGTTTTGATGACCGGATAGTGTTGCAGTATTTTGAACCTGGATCATAGTTTATTTAGTTCAGACGTTTAGTCTAAAATAGATATTTTCATTTCCCTGAATGTCTGTTCTCCAAATTTTGGGCAATAGTTGATAAACTAACATTCTTTTCTCTCATTAAAACCAATAAATGGAAGATCAGATCGGATGTTTCATTGATAAAATCATTCTCTGTTTCATTCAATGCGGCAATTACGGTCTCAACACCTTCCTCTCCAACTTTCTGTGCAATCTTGTTGATCCCCTTTTCACGGAGCTTATTTACATAAGACGCCTCTAGTGGATTAGTATAGCGGTCCTCAATTATTTTTTCCAGTTCGAAAATGAAATTCTGATTGAAACTGGTGTCAAAACAACTTCTGGTACCATTATGACACGTTGCACCCACAGGATTGACCCTGATCAATAAGGTGTCATTGTCGCAGTCTTCTTTTATTGAAACAACATGTAGGAAATTTCCGCTTTCTTCACCCTTGGTCCAGAGCCGGTTTTTAGTTCTTGAAAAAAAAGTAACCTTGCCTTCAGAGACTGTCTTTTGATAAGCTTCTGAATTCATGTATCCCAACATCAGTACCTCAAGTGTTTTTTCATCTTGAATGATGACGGGTACCAGGCCTTCACTTTTGTTAAAATCAATTGTCATTTTGTTTGTTTTTAGAGATTATAACCTAACCTCAATATTATTTTGATCTAATATATTCTTAAGATCCGGAATCAAGATCTCTCCATAATGGAAAACTGAAGCAGCAAGCGCTGCATCAACATTGGTCATTTTGAACAGATCTACAAAGTGCTGCACAGTGCCAGCTCCACCAGATGCAATCAGTGGAATACTGATCGTATCATTTATTTTTCTTAATAAGCCATTATCAAAACCTGCCTTAGTGCCATCATGATCCATAGAGGTCAGTAGAATTTCTCCGGCACCTCTGTCCTCTGCTTCTTTGATCCAATGCTCTGTTTCAATATCAGTAGCAATTCTGCCGCCATTCAGATGAACATAGTTTTTACCATTTATATGTTTGGTATCGATGGCTACAACAACAAATTGCTTTCCAAAGGCTAGTGCCAGTTCATCGATAAATCCGGGGTTCTTGACTACCGCAGAATTTACTGAGATCTTGTCTGCACCCGAATTTAGTAAAATATCAGCATCAGCTATTTCATTTATACCTCCGCCAATGGTAAAAGGAATATTTATCTGACGTGCAACAGACCGAACAAGCTCAACCATTGTTTTGCGCCTTTCATGCGTGGCAGTTATGTCAAGGAATACTAATTCATCAGCACCCTGACCTGAATACTGGTAGGCCAGTTCAACAGGGTCGCCAGCATCGCGCAATGCAACAAAATTAACGCCTTTTACTGTACGTCCGTCTTTAACATCTAAGCAAGGAATGATTCTTTTTGCGAGTTCATTTCCTGTAAGGATATTAGAGAGCTTTATTTTTGATGATGTATTCAAACCTTTATGTCGATTTTTATCCCCTTTCAGAGTTGTTTAATCAGAGTTCTGCAGGTATTGTTGAATAGTTGAAAACAGTGTCTTTTTATCCATGTAGGATTAGAAACTGATAAGCGCTTTTAAATTCCAGTCTTTGATCTCTTCAATCGAGATTTTACCTTCATAGATTGCTTTTCCAACCACACAAGACTCAACCTTTATCTTTTGCAAATCTTCAATATCTTTCATGGAGCTTACTCCTCCTGAGGCAATCAGCTTAATGAAAGGTGAATGTTCTAGAAGCTTTTTATACAGGCTAACACCGGCACCGCCTAGTTTTCCATCTTTATTGATATCTGTACATAAAAAGCGAAAAAATCCGAGGTTCAGGCATTTATCAACGTAGTCCATCAGTTTTATAGGAGAACTCTCCATCCATCCTGAATATTTGATTACCTCATCGAGTACGTCAATGGCTATCACAACCTGGTCCTGACATTTTTCTTTTCCGCAAATTTCTTGACTTAGTTCTGAAAGAAAATTATTATTGGTCAGAGCCTGAGTACCTACAATTACACGGTGAATACCTGAATCGATCAGTTCTTTAACTTTTACAATACTTCTAACTCCTCCGCCATACTGAACTTTAATATCAGTCTTCCTGATCATATCAAATAGAAATTTTTGATTGCTAAAATCGCCTTTGGCACCATTCAAGTCTATAATGTGTATGATCTCGGTACCGTTCGACTGATATTTATCGATCATCTTTTCGAGAGTTACATCATAAGAGGTAACCTGATCGTAATCACCTTCGCACAAGCGAACAACTTTACCATTTAAAATATCAATTGCTGGAATAA
The DNA here is from genome assembly GCA_945906015.1 of Pedobacter schmidteae. GTDB lineage: Bacteria > Bacteroidota > Bacteroidia > Sphingobacteriales > Sphingobacteriaceae > Daejeonella > Daejeonella schmidteae_A. Next base: position 2,723 of record CAMDQV010000274.1, read on the forward strand.
TATACATGGGCTTATGCTAAGTGTGCAAAATTTTTCAATAATTGTTCTCCGGCAAGTCCGGATTTTTCTGGGTGGAACTGAACTCCGTAAAAATTATCTTTTTGTATAACTGCAGAGAATTTAATTCCGTATTCTGCTAAAGCGATGGTAAAATTAGAATTAAATTCTATAAAATAAGAGTGCACGAAATAAAAATGTGAACCCAGGGGTATCTTGCTGAATAAAGCTGTTCCATTGTTTTGAATAACCTTATTCCATCCGGTATGAGGCACCTTGACCTTTAATATTTCACTGAAAAGCTTGGTTTTAAGCGGAATAATATCTGTTAGAAGGGAGTCGCCCTCTTCAGAATGTTTGGTTAAGAGCTGCATTCCTACACAGATACCTAGCACTGGTTTCTTTAATTTAACGATTGATAAAACAAGGCCGGAATCCTTCAGTTTCTGCATTGCAGAACCCGCATGCCCTACGCCAGGGATAATATACCGGTCGTATTTTTCAAAATCAGCCGCAGTTTTAATCATTCCATAGCTTAAGCCAAGGCGATCTAAAGCAGCAGTTAGTGAAAATATATTGCCGGCACCATAATATACTATTCCAATCATAATACTCCTTTGGTACTGGGTAGTTCAGTTCCAGTTATTTGTATGGCTTGTTTTATACATTTTGCAAGAGCCTTAAAGCTTGCTTCAATCATGTGGTGTGTATTGTTCCCATCAATAATCTTTAAGTTTAAGTTCATTCCGGCATGTTCTGAGAAGGATTTCATCCAATGTTCGAACATCTCTGTAGGAAAGTCTCCAACATACTCTCTATCGAATTTTCCTTCATAAATAAAATAAGCACGATCTGAAAAATCAATGGCACATTGCACCAAAGCCTCATCCATAGGCAATAGGAATCCGTAACGCTCAATTCCTCTTTTATCTCCCAGAGCTTGTTTAAACGCTTTTCCTAATGCAATCGCACTGTC
>CAMDQV010000275.1 GCA_945906015.1 Pedobacter schmidteae
GGAAGTGCTTGAAATGAGTGGAAATGATATGGCAGATGTAGTGCGTGTACTGGATCTTGCAATTTCAAAAACAGCTAAAGGGAAACCAATCATGATTTTAATGCAAACCATGATGGGTAATGGAGTAGATTTCATGATGCACACCCATAAATGGCATGGTTCAGCTCCAAATGATGAACAGCTTGCAACTGCGCTGGGGCAACTAGAAGAAACTTTTGGTGATTATTAACCATTACCAATAAGCGATCATAAAAGACCTAAAATTTACTTATACCTGATTCAGATCAGGAAACGTTTTTTATATGAAAAAATACACATACACTGAGAAAAAAGATACTCGTTCAGGTTTTGGAGCTGGTTTATTGGAAGCAGGCAAAAAGAATGATCAGGTTGTTGCCCTTTGTGCGGATTTGATCGGTTCATTAAAAATGGATGCTTTTATCAAAGAATTTCCAGAACGATTTTTCCAGATCGGGATAGCGGAGGCAAATATGATGGGAATTGCTGCAGGATTAACTATTGGTGGTAAAATTCCATTTACAGGTACATTTGCGAATTTCTCAACCGGTCGTGTATATGATCAAATAAGGCAATCAATAGCTTATTCTGATAAAAATGTAAAGATCTGTGCATCACATGCCGGTTTAACATTAGGAGAAGATGGAGCAACTCACCAAATTCTTGAAGATATCGGGATGATGAAAATGCTTCCTAGAATGGTAGTGATCAACCCTTGTGATTTTAATCAAACAAAGGCAGCTACAATGGCAATTGCCGATTATCATGGCCCTGTTTATTTAAGATTTGGAAGGCCAACAGTACCCGTATTTACAGATCCTGATCAGAAATTCGAAATAGGAAAAGCATGGATGGTTAATGAAGGTACTGATGTAAGTATTTTTGCTACCGGACATATGGTATGGAAAGCTATTGAAGCAGGAGAACTACTAGCCGAGGCAGGAATCAATGTTGAAATAATAAATATTCATACCATTAAACCTTTGGATGAAGAAGCAGTCTTAAAATCAGTAGCTAAAACTGGATGTGTTGTAACTGCTGAAGAGCATAACCGAATTGGTGGATTAGGAGATAGTATAGCTCAACTCTTAGTAAGAAACAATCCGGTTCCACAAGAGTACGTAGCAGTGAACGACAGTTTTGGCGAAAGTGGAACTCCAGATCAGCTAATGAAAAAATATGGATTAGATACTGAAGATATTATAAAGGCAGTGAATAAGGTTATAAAACGCAAGTAAAGTGCCTTAGCTCCGGGGATCTAGGCCAATTAATAAAAATATGCAGGTTGAGGATTCAGAAATATTAAAGAAATTCGCACAGGAAAATACCCGTGATGAAGCTTTTCGCATGTTACTTAGTAAGTATCAGCAAAAAATATACTGGCATATCCGTAGAATGGTGATCAGCCATGATGATACCGATGACCTTGTACAGGATGTGTTTTTAAAAGTATGGAAAAGCCTTTCCAACTTCAGAAGCGACTCTCAGCTTTATACCTGGCTATACCGGATTGCAACAAATGAGAGCATCACTTTTTTAAAGCGCAAAAAAATAAGAAATAGTATTTCTATCGATGATACTGCAGGAAAAGATATGGTTAAAAAACTTGCAGAAAGCCCTTATTTTGATGGAGACAAAGCCCAAATGAAACTACAAAAAGCTTTGCTTACACTACCTGAAAAACAAAGGCTGGTGTTTAACATGAAATATTTCGATGATCTCAAATATGAAGATATCTCTGAAATATTGGGAACTAGTGTGGGGGCTTTAAAAGCATCCTTTCATATTGCTGTAAAAAAAATTGAACATATATTATTAAACACAGATTAAACCTTTTTAGTTGAAAAGTATCAAAGAATTATGAAATTAAAAGATTCAGATATAGAATGGAAAAAAAATGCACCAACTCTTGCAGCAATCAAGAGGGTGAATCCTTTTGTTGTGCCATCCGAATATTTCGAATCTTTAACTGATGCTATAAATTCAAGAACACTGATCGAGTCGGTCCGATTTGAATCAGCAGAAAAATTTAATATCCCTTCTGATTACTTTCAAAAGCTACCTACGCGAATTGAAGAAAGAATTGCACTTGAAACTATTCAATCATTGGTTCCTTCAACTGGATTTACTGTTCCTGAATCATATTTTTCAGGCCTTAGTGAACATATTCAGACCAAATTAGCGGAACAGAGACCAGAAAGAAAGAAAAATATTTTCAAATCATGGATCAGTTATTCGGCTGCTGCATGTATTACACTTGTTGTAGGTACTGCTGTATATTTCAACTCTACAGGTTATACCATTGTTAGAGATCTCTCAGAAATTCCTGATCAGGAGATCATCAATTATCTGCAAATTCACAGTAACGTAAATGATAATCAATTTATCATTGAAAACTTAAGTGAGGATGGTCTGCAGCAAGTGTCTTCTGATGTTTCATCACAAGAAATTGAACAATACATTAATAATACTACATTATGAAAGGAAAGCTATTGAAAGGGATATGGAGTATTATTTTCTGCTTTGCTTTTAATGTATCATTATTTGCACAGTATCATCGTGAACGTAATGAACAGATTGAAGTAATAAAAATTGCCTTCATCACCAATAAATTGGATCTTAGAACTGAAGAAGCTCAAAAATTTTGGCCGGTTTACAACAATTACCAAAAAGAACTGATGGAGTTGATAAAAAAACGAAGAGAAGATAGGCAGAAGGCAGACATTGCCCCGAATGATAAAATTAATGCAGACCTTGCTTATGAAAGTAAGATGCTGGATCTTAAAAAGAAGTATAAAAAATTCTATTCTAAGGCAATTCCTCCTGAAAAGATCCTGCTTTTATACCAAGCTGAACACGAATTCAGAGAACACCTGATCAAGCAACTAAATCACCGTCGCAAATCAACTAATTAAGCTGTTTATTTAATTTTCCTATTTAAAAGCTAATTTCTAACAAGCTTTAAAATGTGTATTTTTACAGATGCTAAGTCCGCGACAGCTTTTCCTACTTAATACCGCACAAACATCCCCTTCTCCTCGTCTCCTTGAAATTGAACGTGCAGAAGGCATGTATTTATATGACTATAATGGAAAAAGTTATATGGATCTTGTTTCCGGCTTTGCTGTTAGTAATACAGGACATAGAAATGCAAAAGTTGTTCAAGCAATCAAAGATCAGGCAGATAAATACCTTCATCTGACAGTATATGGCGAATTTATACAGTCGCCTCAAGTAAAATTTGCTAATAAATTATCTTCAATACTACCAGATTCATTAAATTCAGTGTATTTCGTTAATTCTGGTGCCGAGGCCACAGAGGGAGCCATGAAACTGGCAAAACGCTTTACCGGTCGATCTGAAATTATAGCCTATACAAATTCCTATCATGGAAGTACCCAGGGTGCACTCAGTGTTATGGGTAACGAATATTATAAACAAGCTTACAGACCGCTGCTCCCAGGCATTCGTTTCATCGAATTCAATAATCCAATCGATTTGGATTTAATAAGTACAGATACGGCAGCCGTGATATTGGAAACGATACAGGGCGAAGCAGGTGTAAGAGTACCGGATGTTCATTATATGCAGCGTTTAAGAAAACGCTGTAATGAAACAGGTACCTTATTAATTCTGGATGAAATTCAAACAGGATTTGGCCGCACGGGTA
>CAMDQV010000276.1 GCA_945906015.1 Pedobacter schmidteae
TTACCACGATTATGAAATTCTTGATCCATCTTGTATTGAACTGGTTAAGCGGGTACGCGACTATGGTTTGCCGGTGGTATTTAATTTCCGTATGGAGGATACCAGACAACGCTCCTGGATTGATACAGCCTATGTGAAAAACAATGTAATCAGAGAGTGGAATTTAAAAAATATTTTACCAATTGTAAATGTTGTACCAGATGCAAAGTATATAATTGTGAATTTTGCTAATGCAGCAAAATTAGATGCAGAAGAGCTAAGTTTGGTTAAAAAGACTAATCTTTTATTCGATACTTCGGGCAGGGCTATTACCAATATGACTGATTTTATTAAACAATTTGGTGAGGATAAGTTTGCATTTGGGACTCATTCACCAATTCTTGATTACCTGACCGGATTGTTGCGGATAGAATCTCTTCTGCCTAATGAAGCAAATGAAAATACCAAAGAATTACTGAGATCAGGAAATGCAAAGATTTTGCTTGGCTTATAATATTTGTTTTAAATCCATTATTTATATGAAAAAACTTGTCTTTCTTTTTTTAATTATCGGGTTATATAGAACTGATGCTTATGCGCAGCTAAAACCAGACTGGATTCAGGAAAGCCCTGCAGTAGCCTGGCAAGCCAGAGATTCTCAGGCAGAAGTGGTTTATAAAAATCATCTTTGGATTTTTGGAGGGTGGTTCAATTCTAAAGAGGCACCACCACGTGATGTGTGGAACTCGACCGATGGTAAAAACTGGAATTTAATCAACAATTCCGCACCATGGATTCATAGCGATTTATCTATGTCTATCGTTTTTAAAAATAAAATGTGGATGATGGGTGGTTGGTATAATGGCCGTTTAGAAGGGCATTCAGCAAGTAATAAAGTATGGTCTTCAACTGATGGCATTCAATGGAAATCAGAAACAGATAAGGCAGCCTGGACTCCAAGAATAGCATCAGCAATTGTTGAGTTTAAAGGCAAGATATGGATACTAGGAGGCACAGAAAATTACTATTTCGGTGATAAGAACAGCCTGAAAAATGATGTTTGGTATTCTTCAAACGGTAAGGACTGGAAATTGGCAACAACAAATGCAGGCTGGTCACCACGTGCCTATCATCAGGCTGCAGTTCTGAATAACAAGATCTATGTTTTTGGTGGAGGCAATTATGTTCCAGAATATCATGCTTTAAATGATGTTTGGAGCTCTGAAGATGGTATTAATTGGGTGAAAGAAATTTCGAGTGCACCATGGCATGAGCGCTTATGGTTCAATTCAGTTGTTTATCGTAACAGAATTTGGGTAATGGGTGGATGGTCTAATAATCCGTATAAAAACCATCAGGATGTTTGGTTTACTAAAGATGGGAAAACCTGGGAGGAATACAAGTCAGATAAAGTTTGGAAAGAGCGTCATGAAGCATCAACCTTTGTTTTTCAGGATAAAATATGGATTGCAGGAGGAATGAATCCACCGTTGGTCAATGATGTATGGTCTTTGAAGCTACCGGAGGATTGGTAAAGGTGTTGTCAGTTATCAGTTGTCAGTTATCAGTTATCAGTTATCAGTTATCAGTTGTCTGTTATCTGAGGTCTGAAGTATGAGGTGAAGGTGCTTGTATGAAATGAAGCAGAATCTATCTCAATACGCAATACGCAATACTCAATACTCAATACAAAATACTCAATATGCAATACTCAAAATTGATCAGGCTTTTCCAGAAAAACCAGTAATTATTTCATCAGAAGTTACCGTGTATTGCCCGAACATTTCAAAAAATAAAAGAGCTCCATTAGTTTGTAATAGTTTAGCCTGGGTTTCTTTGTTTTCCATTCCTGTGGTACAGTCGCGTACAACACTTATTTGGTAACCTCTGGTATTCATTTGTAATGCTCCATAATCGCGTGTAATCATACATGCATTGGTATTAAAGCCAGCAAAAAATAGAAATAGTATACCTTTTTGCTTACAATATCGATGTAGTTCTTCTCCGTTAGCAATAACGGCTTCTTCATTTATAGGTACTGCAATAGGGTGAAACTGATGTGGATTAACCATGGCCTGTATTTCGGAATCCCTTGGTTCAAAAGGTCTCTTAAATGCTTTATAAGATCCATTCAAACCACGAAATTCTCTTGGAGGCCAAGTGTCTTGTACTGGATTCAATTCAGCTTCAGAAATAAGCTTGACCCAGTTAGGATGTTTTATTGCTACTGGGGGTGAGGGGGCATGAATTACGGTCATTCCAGATTCTCTGCATTTCTTTAATAGTGGAATATACTTTTCATTGATGATTTTTTCAGCACGATCTTCAGGTTCTTTTAGGTAATGTTTACTCCATACATCAAGCAGTACTAGTGCACACTGAGAAACCGGAATATTCCAATCAAGATTTGCATGACCTGTATTTTTTTCGAGCCATTCAGCTCCCTCATTTACATGCCATCGGTGATATCTAGGTTTAACATGTAGTTTTTCTGCACTCACTGAATGTTCAATGGTGTTTAATGAAGCAAAAGCTGGAATGGTAGCACTAACTCCTAATGCAGTTCCAAGACCACCTATAGAGGTTTTTTTCAAAAAATCACGTCTAGAATTATTTTTAGTTGACATATCGAAATTTATAAATTGTTTTTCTTTCTCTGTTAATTAATTGTTTTCAATTTGCGCTCCCAGCGTAATAATTCAGCTGTAAAAGCTAAATTTTCTTCTCCACGTATTAGATAGGTATTACGGATTTCTTTGTAAACTTCTGGATTAGCAGCTGCAAGTTCAAGCCAACCATGTAGAACGGGGAAGTAAGCTGCATGATCTTCGCCTTTACCATCAACTGATCTTCTGATTCCGGTTCTGTTTGGAAGAAGTATATTTTTTAGAAGCGTATTTGAAAAGCGCATAACATCTTGTTTTGTAAAAACCAGATTTTCTCGATGAGCAGCCATAACCATTGCAATATCAAGTACGCCATGTGAGCTATCTTCCATATTTGCTGCCCCTTTATAAAACATCACATTTGATGATAATTTATCTTCAGGTTTCCATCCCACGGTAGTCATGGGTTCATACCAGTATGTCCATACATAAAGATCTTCTTCCTGATTGTACTTTAACCGATTTTTTAGGAGTTGTGACATTTTTTCTGAACGTTCGTGATATTCTTTCTTACCAGTTAGCCTAAATAATGCTAACTGCGTAGTGGTATGCATCGCTAAGAAATTAATTGGCTGACCTACATTGTCGGCAGGAAATGATTCACCTCTTTCACAAGTTAAATAATAGCCCTCGCCTTTATTTGGGCCATTACGCCATAATCGTGCATTGGCATCTTTGTAAGATTCTTCAGCTGCCTTTATAAATCTATTCGCTGCAGGTATAAGATTAGCTAATTCAGGTTTTGATTTTGCAAACTCGGCCATTCTAAGCATCGGATTATAGATTATTCCTAAATATCCGGTATAGGCTAATGGTATAGATTTTAATGTAATACTTTGAGTAATGGGTAGACTGGGATTGATAATTTTTATTCTGATTAGGTTAGATTTAACATCCAAATAATCTCCTGAACGTGTTGAATATGGCGACATAGGATCATTAACAATAGTTTCAATGAAACGTTCATCTTTAGGATCGAAACTAAGATCAGAAAAGCTTTCATTTCTTTTCCAAAATGAATTGCTAATTTTTA
>CAMDQV010000277.1 GCA_945906015.1 Pedobacter schmidteae
TGGCCATGTGGTAAGTTTATTCTGCTTTGTGGTAGTTCTCGCTTTTGCTTTAAAAGGCCATAAAATAGTTAAAAACGAAATTTTCAATGGATAGATACTGCCTCACTCTTGACCTGAAAGATGATCCTAAACTAATCGCAGAATATGAAGCCTGGCATCAGAAAGTTTGGCCAGAGATCATAAATAGTATCCGTAGCTCAGGAATTGAATCCATGCAAATCTATCGCTTCGCCAACAGGCTTTTTATGATCATGGAGGTCAATAAAAAGTTTAGTTTTGAGAAAAAAGGAATAGCCGATGCTGCAAATGCAAAAGTTCAGGAATGGGAAGAGCTGATGTGGAATTATCAGCAGGCTGTTCCGGGTGTAAAAGCAGGTGAGAAATGGGTGCTGATGAATAAAATATTTGAATTATAAATTGCAATGAATACGAATTTCGAAAAGGTTAATAAGCATCAGTTCTTACAGATCCATCCATTGGATAATGTACTGGTTGCTTTACAGGACATGAACGTAGGAGAGGAGATCCTGTTTAACAGTCAGCTATTTAGGCTGAGTACAGATGTATCCGCAAAGCATAAATTTGCATTGATTCCATTCAAAGAAGAAGATAAAATCTACATGTATGGAGTATTGGTTGGCCGCGCCAGCAAGCCTATTGCATTGGGCGAATCAATCACGACTCAGAATATGTACCATGCATCTAGCGATTTTGTGCTGGGCCAACGCAAATTGAATTGGCAGAAGCCGGATGTATCTGATTTTGAAGGCAAAACCTTTAATGGCTTTCATCGTGTAGATGGTTCAGTTGGGACTTCAAATTACTGGCTGGTTATTCCATTGGTATTTTGTGAAAACCGCAATGTGAATGTCCTGAAAGAGGCATTGGATGAAAAGCTGGGCTATAAAAAGGCTAAAAGCTATGAAAATGAGGTCGAAAGCCTTGTTTCATTGTATAAAACCGGCAAATCAACAGAAGAAATTTTGAATGCCGACCTGCAATCTACGCCTGAAGGAGCAGAAAAAACCAGGTTATTCCCAAATATCGACGGAATTAAATTTCTTACCCATGATATGGGTTGCGGTGGGACCAAACAGGATTCAGATACGCTATGCGGACTGATTGCTGGCTATATTACACATCCCAATGTAGCAGGGGCTACTATTTTGAGTTTGGGTTGCCAGCATTCGCAGATCAGCACATTGCAAAATGAGATCAGTAAGCGGGATAGTTCATTCAGCAAACCACTTGCAATTCTAGAACAACAAGATTTGGGGACTGAAACAAACCTGATGCAAGAAGCGCTGAAACGTACTTTCGCCGGTTTGGTTGATGCCAATAAGACGGGCCGCAAACCAGCGCCACTTTCAAAATTATGCATAGGTCTTGAATGTGGTGGCTCTGATGGTTTTTCAGGAATATCGGCTAATCCGGCACTGGGTTATCTCTCCGATATTCTTGTTTCCATTGGCGGATCAGTTGTGTTATCTGAATTCCCAGAATTATGTGGGGTGGAGCAGGAGCTAAGCGACCGTTGTGTGGATGAGGATACGGCCAATCGTTTTATGCATTTAATGCGGACGTATAACGCAAGGGCCGAAGCCGATGGCTCAGGTTTCTATGCCAATCCTTCGCCTGGAAATATCCGAGATGGATTGATTACAGATGCCATGAAATCAGCTGGAGCGGCTAAAAAAGGAGGTTCTTCTCCGGTCACAGCAGTTCTTGATTATCCAGAAAAAGTAACGAAAAAGGGCTTGAACCTGCTTTGTACTCCGGGTAGTGATGTAGAAAGTACTACTGCAGAAGTGGCTTCGGGTACGAATATCGTTTTGTTTACTACAGGGCTGGGTACTCCTACAGGAAATCCGGTGGCACCCGTAATCAAGCTGAGTACCAACACAAAAATATTTTTAAAAATGCCTGATATTATCGATATTAACTGCGGAACAATCATCGATGGTTCAGAAACTATACAAGAGAACGCACATCGGATTTTAGACTATGTGATTAGTGTAGCAAATGGTGAAGTTCAGCCAAAAGCTGTTCAACTTGGGCAGGATGATTTTATCCCATGGAAACGTGGAGTATCACTTTAATAATTTAAAAAAGATAAAAATATGTTTAGTTTAAAAGGAAAAACAGCCGTAATTACCGGTGGTGGAAGTGGTATCGGAAGAGGTATTGCTAAAGTATTTGCAGTGCAGGGTGCCGATGTTAAAATTCTGGAACTTAATCAGGATGCAGGCCTTGCCGTATGCAAAGAGATCATTGAAGCAGGTGGATCAGCATCTGTTCAGGGATGCGATGTGTCAAAGCAGGCAGAGGTTGTTTCATTGTTTAATAGTATCGGGAAGGTTGATATTTTGGTTAATAATGCAGGTATTGCTCATGTGGGTAGGGCCGATACAACCTCAGAAGCAGACATGGATAGAATTTACAATGTGAATGTAAAGGGAGCCTACAATTGCCTTTTTGCCGCTATTCCTTTGATGAAGAAAAATGGTGGTGGTGTTATTCTGAACCTGGCATCTATTGTTGCTATTGTTGGTGTAGCTGATCGCTTTGCTTATTCTATGAGTAAAGGTGCCATTTACGCGATGACACTTTCTGTAGCAAAAGATTACCTGGCAGATAACATTCGTTGTAACAGCATATCTCCGGCAAGGGTTCATACCCCTTTTGTGGATGGATTCATTGCTAAAAACTATCCTGGTCAGGAAAAAGAAATGTTCGAGAAACTTTCTAAAACTCAGCCGGTTGGCAGAATGGCAACTCCCGAAGATATTGCGGCAATTGCCTTGTATTTATGCGCAGATGAATCCAGCTTTGTAACCGGAAATGATTATCCAATTGACGGTGGCTTTATTAAATTGAATAGTTAATACTTATTCAATTGATATTAAGGGGTATTTGACCCTATTTATACGATTCTCAAACTAAAAAATATACAAATACAATGAAATTAATCAGGTGGGGTAAACCCGGACACGAAAAAACAGGAGTAATAATCAATGAGGTAAAATACGATACTTCAGCTTTTGGAGAAGACTACAATGAAGCCTTTTTTGAAAACAACGGGCTTACTCGTCTTGCGTCATTTTTAAGGAACAATGAAGGTAGGCTTCAGCCTGTTGGTGATCATGAGCGTTTAGGTTCACCGGTTGCACGACCTTCAAAAATTCTGTGTATCGGCTTAAACTATGCCAAGCATGCTGCAGAAGCAAAAATGGCAATTCCGGCCGAGCCAATTCTTTTCATGAAATCTACCTCCTCCTTATCGGGGCCGTTTGACCCGATTGTGATACCGAAAGACTCGGTAAAATCAGACTGGGAAGTTGAGTTGGCCTTTGTGATTGGTAAAAAAGCTAGTTATGTTTCAGAAGCAGAGGCTTTAGACTATGTTGCCGGTTACGTACTTCATAATGATGTTTCGGAACGTGAATGGCAGCTGGAGCGTGGCGGAACCTGGGATAAAGGTAAAGGATGCGATACTTTTGCACCGCTTGGTCCCTTTTTGGCAACCTCTGATGAGATCGCTGATCCTCATAAATTGAGATTATGGCTGAAGCTGAACGGTAAAATTTTACAGGACAGTAATACAGATGATCTGATCTTCAATGTTCCTTTCCTGATCTCTTATGTCAGTAAATTCATGAC
>CAMDQV010000278.1 GCA_945906015.1 Pedobacter schmidteae
GATTTAGAACTGCTATTAAAGGAACTCAAAAATAAAAAACATTCATTGCGAAAATCGAGGCCTCTATACTAAAATGAACGATGTTAACTCAAATGTATTCCATCCAAATTATTAGCTTTGCACCATGCAAGTTCATATTTTAAAATCAAAAATTCACAGGGTCAAAGTAACTGATGCAGACCTTAACTATATAGGCAGTATTACCATAGATGAAGATTTAATGGATGCTGCAAATTTATTACATGGTGAAAAAGTACAGATTGTAAATAATAATAATGGCGAGCAATTTGAAACCTATACTATTCCAGGAAAAAGAGGAAGTGGTGAAATAGTTTTAAATGGAGCAGCAGCAAGAAGAGTTTTGCGCGGCGATGTTATTATTATCATTGCCTATGCAATTATGGATATCGAAGAGGCTAGAAACTTTAAGCCAGCCCTTGTGTTCCCAGATGAAGAAACCAATAAACTGATTTAAAGAGGTATTTGCGATATTCGGATATATGGGAGGTGTATTTCTGCTGGGTTTGGCATTAAGTTATATATGGCTTTAACATATCGTTTAAAGGAGCTGAAATAAGCTCTCTATTCAGGATCTGTATGAGATTTTGAAGACGATGAGATGAGTCTATTAATCTCATTCATTTCATCAGTACTCAGGTATCTCCACTTCCCAATCGGGATATCAAGCTTTATATTCATTATTCTGACCCTTTTTAACTTGGTTACCTTAAAATCAAGAAACTCGCACATTCTCCGTATCTGACGGTTTAGGCCTTGGGTAAGAATGATCCTGAATTTATTTTTGTCGATCTGCTCCACTTCACACTCCCGGGTTATGGTATCTAAAATGGGCACTCCGCTTTTCATGTTCTTAAGAAATTCAGCGGTGATCGGCTTATTAACAGATACCAGATATTCCTTTTCATGGTTATTCCTGGCACGCAGAATCTTGTTCACAATATCTCCGTCGCTGGTCAGCAAAATGAGCCCCTCGCTGGGTTTATCTAACCTACCAATAGGGAATATGCGTTTTGGGAACTTTATATAATCAATGATATTATCCTTTTCAGATTTGGTATCAGTGGTGCATACAATTCCGATAGGCTTATTAAAAGCGATATAAACTGGCTTTTCATCAGGTTTAGACACCAATTTCCCATCAACTTTAACACGATCACCCGGGATGATCTTAGTACCCATTTCTGGAACAATTCCATTAATGGTAACCCTGTTTTCAAGTATCAGTTGATCAGCAGCTCTACGTGAGCAGTAACCAATCTCACTCAGGTACTTATTTATTCTTGTGGTATGTTCAGAAGTCATTTATTATTAAATACAATTATCTTAATTAAACCTCATGATGAATTCGACATAGCCAACCCTTAAATGTAGCAAAACAATAATTCAACAGAAATTTATGCCCAATATTTTCGTAGCGAATCTGGTGACCCTCAAAATTATGAATTAACGTGTTTATCGAATCACCTTTTTTTTACAGGTGCAAACTTCATGAGCCTCATAAACTACCATTTCAAGCATTTGGACTGAACTATTGTTTCATGATTTTTAGTAAAATTACTGGATAAGAACAACAGATTTTACATTTTTGTTAATCAGAAAATCAAAAATACTAATAATATCCTGCTAGCGTAATTAGTAGCATCCAATTATACTTATCACTAATAAACTGGAATTGGCCTGTTTAGATACTACTGTAAAAGATAGCTCAAAAAATTGTTTAGCTTCATGCGAGGAGAATTATTGAAACAAAAAAAGGGTCCCGTCTAAACAACGGAACCCTTTTAACAGTATATAATTGGTTATTATTATAAAGCAAATATAATAATTGTTACTTATAGACATAATCAATAATTATTATATTTGTATAGTTAAAATCTATAACATGACTTTAGTACAACTCGAATACATTGTTGCCCTTGACACCTACCGAAGTTTTGGCGTTGCTGCAGAAAAATGTTTTGTGACACAACCCACTATGAGTATGCAGGTTCAAAAACTGGAGGATGAACTTGGGGTTAGGCTTTTTGACAGGAGCAAACAACCGATAACACCCACAGAGATCGGAATAGAAATTCTGGAGCAAGCACGAACCATTTTAAAGGAGAGCTATAAATTAAAGGAGCTGATCAGTAATCAAAAAAGCAGTGTATCAGGTGAGCTTCGAATTGGAATTATCCCAACAATGGCACCTTACCTAATGCCCAAGGTTATTTCTGCATTTATGGATAAGTACCCCGATGTACAGCTGGTGATATGGGAATACATGACCGATCAGATTATTCATGAATTAAAAAACGGATTATTAGACTGTGGCATTTTGTCTACGCCCTTGGAGGATAAGAGTTTGCTGGAAATCCCTTTATTTTACGAGTCATTTGTTGCTTATCTGTCAAAATCAAGTCCGCTGATTAATAAAAAGAATCTGCAAGCTTCTGATATTAACCTTGATGATCTTTGGTTGCTCAATGAAGGTCATTGCATGCGTAATCAGATACTTAATATATGTAAGCGTAAAAAATCAAATGATTTGAAGCCATTTGAATACAATACAGACAGCGTAGAAACGCTTAAACGAATGGTAGAAATGAACAAAGGAATTACCTTATTACCGGAGCTATCCATAAGTGATTTTTCTGTGAAGCAACTAGACAAGGTACGTTATTTTAAGTCGCCTGAACCTACCCGCGAAATCAGCATTGTAACGCATCGCAACTATCTAAAAAGGAAATTGATCCTGACTTTGGAAAAGGAAATTCTTGACGCTATTCCCAAACGGATGCGAAACAAAAAAAAGAAAGAAATTTTGGGAATATTTTCCTGAATTTATTCCTTCTTATCATTTTAAAAACAAAAAAGTGATGTATTTATAAGTACATCACTTTTTTAATAACGTTTTATTTTTTGAAATTATTTTGCTTTCGCGAATCTTTCAGATACTGCATTCCAGTTTACCACATTCATAAATGCAGCAACATAATCAGCACGTCTGTTTTGATATTTTAGGTAATAAGCATGCTCCCAAACATCCATTCCTAAAATTGGAGTACCTTTTACTTCAGCGATATCCATCACTGGACTATCCTGATTTGGAGTTGAACTTACCTGTAGTTTTCCGTCAGCAGCAACTGAAAGCCATGACCATCCCGATCCAAAACGAGTCATACCCGCTTCAGCAAACTTCTTTTTGAATTCATCAAATGATCCAAAAGCAGCATCAATTGCTTTAGCTAGATCACCGCTCGGGGTTCCGCCACCGTTTGGAGACATAATTGACCAATAAAGGGTATGATTAAAATGCCCCCCACCGTTATTTCTAACTGGCATTGGGTACTTTGAAATATTCTTAATGATATCTTCAATCTTCTGGTTTGCACCATCAGTTCCAGCCAATGCCTTATTCAGATTATCCACATAGGCTTGGTGATGTTTGCCATGGTGAATTTCCATTGTCATTTTATCGATATGCGGTTCTAATGCGTCTGTTGCGTAAGCTAACGCGGGTAGTTCAAAAGCCATCTTTTTATAATTAGGGTTTATACTATTTTGTATAACAAATATAAGATTGAAATATTACAAATTATTCAATTTGATGTCAAAGTTTATT
>CAMDQV010000279.1 GCA_945906015.1 Pedobacter schmidteae
AGGATTCTTTATTGTAGGATTGTGTTCTACTGGAATTCTTCCTTGCCAGTCATTGGCCGGATCTGTTCCATCAAGCAAGAATTTACCTTGGCCACGCCATTTAAGCGGCAGATAGCCATTTGGAGTAATAGCAATATCATTTTCGGCGCTGGCAAATATGAAATTTTGTGCAGGAGCTGAGTAATAAGTTAGTGCCTTTCTGTAATCACTATAATTTTTTGCGCGATTAAGCATGTAAAATGTTCGGTTATCATTTGACCCATCATGTGCTACCCACCTGAGTGCATGTCCGGTGGGAATGTTTTTGATTTTCGAAAAATTATCTGGACGCTGTTGGCTGGTATACACTACCGGGCCATGATGAGTGTACAATACGGTATCAGTTAGTGTGCTGCCTCCCTTAACCTTAATTGTTTCTATTCTTAATTTTACGGTATTCCATTTATTATTATACCAGTATTCTTTTTTTGTATCGTCCTTAAATTTAATAGTATACCAGTCTAAAACATCTGCTCCAACATTGGTAACTCCCCAGGCTACATCCTGATTAAATCCAATGATAATACCCGCAGCACCAGGAATGGAAACTCCACAAGAATTCATATCTGAAGAGGCTAATTGTATTTGATACCAAATAGAAGGCAGAGTGAGGTCAAGATGTGGGTCGTTTGCAAGAATTGGATAACCACTAGCAGATTTTTTACCGCTAACTGCCCAATTATTACTACCTATTCCTTCTTCTATTTCTTTTGTTTTTATATTGAATGCAGTTTTATCTGATAAGTTAACTTTAGGGATATCCGGAATTTTTATCGGGTCAAAGTTCCATTTGGTTCCAGCAGGAATGATTGGGTCTTCTCTGAAAGGATAATCTGGAAATAGATTTTTTGTTATTTCAGGACCATACTTATTCAGAATATTATTCATGTAAAATTCATTTGATCCACCTGCAAGAGTAGCAGACATTAATTTTAACAAGAGTGCTGAATTTAGTGGCTTCCAGTCTTCTGGGGCATAATCCAACAGTTTAAATTCAAATGGATAATCAGCAGGCTTAAGGGAGTGGATATATGCATTGATACCAGCAGTATACGCATCCGTTATTTCTTTGATCTGCAGATCATTCATCATGGTATTTATCATATTTTCAGCGCCGAAATTCATTCCCATTCTGCGTTGATAGCGGTCTAGTTCAATTGCTTTAGGGCCAACAACCTCCGAAAGGCGTCCGGATGCAAAGCGTGTTTGAAAATCCATTTGCCATAATCTGTCTTTTGCGGTAATATAACCCTGGGCAAAATAGAGGTCATGATTATTATCTGCGAAAATATGCGGAATCATCTGGTCATCGAACCGAATCTCAACAGTACCCTTTAAGCCCTCAATAGTTAATTCCTTTTCTAGATTTTGTTTTTTGCCTTCAGCATTTGCCCAGAATCCTTGAAAAGGGTCGAGGAATTTGGCCAGAGGAGGTATATCGCCAAATTTAGTATTCAAAACAATAACCAATACAAGTGTAAAAAGTGCGGTTATGACTGATTTAATTAGTTTCATAAAACTTAATAAGCTCCAAATATCCTAAAAAATAATAGGTTTTTCTAACTATTGTTAGTTAGTCAATAATTAAGTCAGGAGTAATTTTCGTCTATTAAAGGTATTTAATGCCATAATTTTACTATGCATGCATAAATAATATTAAAATCATCTTGTTTCAATTAAAATATTACGTTAATTTTATTAATTAATTAAAAAATAACCAAAAATAAAACCGAGAATTATGAATAAAACATTTACTCGTTTAGCCTGTATTTTGTTAGTACTTATTGGCGCTATGAACATGGGATTTGCTCAAACTTCAAGCATATCCGGAATAGTAACCGATAAATTAACAAATGAAACACTCCCAGGCGTAGCCATCACAGTGAAGGGCAAAACAATTGGAACATCTACAAATTCTGGAGGTAGATTCAATCTAAGTATTTCAGAAAAAACACCATTTACAATTGTGATCACTTATATTGGTTACAAGACCATTGAGCAGGAGGTTGCCGGTTCAGTATCTAATTTGGAGATCAAAATGGAATCTCAGTCAATCCTTGGTCAGGAAGTGGTAGTAGCTGCTTCACGTACTCCAGAGCGTATATTGGAATCGCCGGTATCCATTGAACGTTTCGGACTTGCAGCAATTCGTGAAACAGCCGCTGTATCATTTTATGATGCACTTAACAATTTAAAGGGTGTTGAAATGAGTGCTCAAAGTTTGACATTCAAATCTATTAATACAAGAGGTTTCAATTCAAATGGTAATACCAGATTTAATCAATACATAGACGGTATGGATAATCAGGCACCGGGCTTGAACTTTTCTGTTGGAAATATTATTGGTATCTCAGAACTTGACCTTGATAATGTAGAGCTATTGCCAGGTGCTTCATCTGCTTTATATGGTGCTGGAGGTATTAACGGTACTATGCTGATGAGTTCAAAAAATCCTTACACTACACAAGGAATTAGTGTCTCACTTAGAAGCGGACTAAATCATGTGAGTGATCCATTGCAATCTGCAGCTCCTTTTAAAGAAGCAGGAATTAGGATTGCAAAAGCATGGAATAAATTTGCCTTCAAAACCACGCTCTCTTTTTTAGAGGCAGATGACTGGCAGGCAGCAAATTACTCTAATTTCGACCGTACTTCACGTACTGTGAAATCAGGTGACAGAAATTCTGATCCGAATTTTGATGGTGTAAACGTATATGGTGACGAAGTAAATTCAAATATGCGTAACGTAGCTAACTCAGTTCAATCAGCAACAAATGCGGGAGTAGCAGCAGCAACAGGTGGAGCAATTCCGAATGTGATTGGAATGATCAATGCTTCCCTTCCTCCAAACGCCACACCAGCTCAGATCGGCGGATTTTTAGGTAATTTTCCTGCAGCCTTGAGGCCTACAATTCAAAATGTTTTGCCTTTTAACTTTGGTTTAAGAGCTGGATTAATACCTGATCAAATGGTTTCTCGTACAGGTTATAATGAACAAAATTTAGTTGATTATGATTCCAAGTCTATAAAAACTTCTACTTCATTACATTATAAACTTAGTAATACCGTTCAGGCTGTTTTGCAAGCAAACTGGGGTACTGGTACCACCGTTTACACTGGATCTGACCGTTATTCTATACGTAATTTCAGTATAGGGCAATATAAACTTGAAGTGAAGGGACAAGACTTCATGGTACGTGGTTACACTACTCAGGAGCGTTCAGGAGATTCTTATATTTCTTCCATACTTGGTAGTTACATCAATGAAGCCTCGAAAGCAAGTACTACCTGGTTTCCTCAATACATTGGTAATTATGTAGGTGCTCGCGCTGCAGGTGCTCCTGATGCTCAAGCTCATTCAATGGCTCGTACAGCAGCGGATGTTGGAAGATTTCTGCCAGGAAGTGCGGAGTTTGAATCTGCGAAAAATACAATTAAAAACACTAATCTCAGCTCTGGTTTAGGCGCCAAGTTCAATGATAAAACAAACCTTTACCATTATGAGGGTATGTATAATTTCACTAGTGCTTTAAAAGAAGCCCTTGAACTTCAGGTTGGAGCTTCATATAGA
>CAMDQV010000280.1 GCA_945906015.1 Pedobacter schmidteae
AAGACCATCTGATAGTTTTAAACTTACTGATCATTTTTTCGGATTAAAACCTGTTACTGAATTAAAAAAAGAAGCACTTCTTTCAGTAAATAAAGAAATGCCTATTACTAATGTTAGTGAAAATTTAGAAGAGGATGAAGAATATGAAGAAATCAAGAAGGCAGGATCGTGGGTTACCCTATTGATCTGTTTTTTTGCGTTTTTAATTGCAGTTTCTGCATTGTTTTATTTCAATTCTGATTTCAACAATTTCATTAAAAATAAAAGTGCCGGTATTTTTTCTTCTACGAATACCGTTGAACAGGCAGCACCTGAATTAATTGATTCAACAAAAATAAGCTCAGACATCCTAAAAAATGCTGTCGATAGTGCATCAATAATATCAGATAGCCTACAGCAACTAACGGATACTGCAATAACAGCGGCTAATGAATCTGATGTTCTATTACCTACAAGCGAAGTAGTTAATTATGAACTAATTATAGCTGCATTTTCAATAAAAACTGAAGCCGACGTTTTCATTAAACAAATCGGGTTAAAAGGAATCGAGGCAAAGATTGTTGAAAATATGCCTGGAAAAATGCTAAAAATCAGTATCGGTACGTTCTTAGATGAAGAATCAGCTAAAAAAGAATTAACCATAATACAAAAAAAAATAAATAAAGATGCCTGGATAGCCCGGGTAAAACAATCCAAAAATCCAAAATAATGTTTCTACTTCAAATTGATACGCTTAATCCTATTGCTGATACCGCAGCAGCTAGCACTCAGATAATGCCAACCGGTGAAGAATTAAGGTTTATTGAACTCCTTTTCAAAGGCGGTTGGGTAATGGTGCCATTAGCATTACTTGCATTCATGGGCCTAGTTATATTTGTTGAAAGGTATCTAACCATTAGAAAGGCTTCTAAAGATGAAATGAACCTGATGTTGCAGGTAAAGCAGAGTGTTAAATCTGCAAACCTCGAATCTGCCCTAGCCATTTGCAGAAATAGCAATACACCGCTTGGAAGAATGCTTGAAAAAGGCCTTTTACGCATTGGAAGACCAATCAAAGATATTGAAGGTGCAATTGAGAATGTTGGAAAACTTGAAGTTTCAAAACTGGAGAAAAATATCAGCATTCTTGGAATTATTGCTGGGATAGCGCCCATGCTTGGTTTTGTGGGTACGATTATTGGGGTTATTACTATTTTCCATGAGGTATCAGTTAAAGGAATCATCGAAATTGGAACTATTTCTGGCGGACTTTATGTAAAAATGATCACTTCAGCAACTGGCTTGATCATTGGTATTATTGCCTATGTTTTATATCATATTCTGAATATCATGGTCGATAGAATTATCCTTAAAATGGAGACTGATGCTATTGAGTTTATTGACCTTTTAGAAGAACCAGGCAAATGAATTTAAGAAAACGACAAAAGAGAGGAACAGTTGAAGTTCATACATCGGCATTGAACGATATTATGTTCTTTTTGCTACTGTTCTTTCTCTTGGCATCAGCTGTGGCAAATCCAAATGTAGTTAAGCTGTTCTTACCAAGATCAAGTTCAGGCCAATCAATCCCACAAAAGACGATTAATGTTTCGATTACCAAGGATCTTGAATATTATGTAGAAAAGAAAAAGGTGAATGCTTCTGATCTATTTCAGAATATAGAGGTTTATCAAAAAGCATCTCCTGATCTAACCATCATTCTATATGCCGATCGCACCATTGCAATTGAGAATGTAATTGAACTGACAGATATTGCCAATAAACTGAAGATTAAACTGGTTTTAGCTACAGAAACAAGAAAATGATAGAATACCGCAGACAGGAAGAGAATAATTATCCGAAAGCATATGCCATTTCAACTGGTATTATGATCTTGTTTCTGGTGATTAGCTTTTTCATTATTGCGAGCCGTGTTGAACCTGATACAGGTACAGGTGGAATTATTGTCAATTATGGCACCTCAGAATTCGGTATGGGCGATGATTACATGAGTGTTGAAGAGCCCTCAACTTCACCTGATGCCAATAATACTTCACCAGACAAAGTGATTGTTGACAATAACACTTCTGCTGATGTGAGTTCGGAGGTTACAGATAAAGCCATTGTAACCCAAAACAATGAAGATGCACCAGAAATTGTTACCAAGGAAAAAAGTACAACTAAATCACCTACTGTGAGTGTTCCGGCTAAAGATAACAAGCCTGCAGTTAATCAAAATGCTCTTTATAAAGGCAAAAAGAACGATGGCCTTGGAAAAGGTGATGGAACAAGTACCGTTGCAGGCAATCAAGGAAGTGCTAACGGCGACCCACTTTCGCCCGACTATGGAGAAGGTGGCTCAGGTAATGGAAGTTATGCACTAGACCTCAAAAGCAGGAAATTTACCAATCTGTCTGTTCCGAAAGATAATGGTCAGAAATACGGAAAAGTAGCCGTAAGGATATATGTAGATAAAAATGGTATTGTGGTGAATGCCATCCCTGGCGTAAAAGGAACTACCCTATCAGACAAAGATATCTGGGAAAAATGCCGTATAGCCGTTTTAGGATCCTCTCTAAACAAATTAGAATCAGCACCTGATGTTCAAATTGGGGTAGTGATGTTTAATTTTAAGGTTAAATAAACCAGCCTCCGATTTTTTATTTCCCCATAAACGATTTGCCATTTTATTAGAACTATTCATCGATATCTATGTTCTTTAGTTATTTGTAAACAGTTGAAAACTACATTTATAGTAAATTAATCGTGATTTTTCTGATTATCTTATTTATCCCTGATCTTATTTCCTAAGTTCAAAAAATAAGCTTCAATAAATAAACAGTTGATTCAATTTGTACCAAGCGGATTTTTTATTAACATACAGAAAAATAGTAATTTCACATTTCCTGACACAGAAGATATTTTAAACATCAGGCCATTTTAATTAACCTTACATTTCCAAAATAGGATTCTCTTCAGGATATTAGCAGAACAAAATCATTAGGGCATTAATGAACTATCCTGAAACTCTCCACTATCTATATTCAAGGCTTCCTATGTTCAGTAGTCATGGAAAAAGTGCAATCAAACCAGGATTAAAGAATACGATCAAATTCTGTCAGGAACTTGGAAATCCACATGAAAAATTCAAATCTATTCATGTTGGTGGCACCAACGGCAAGGGTTCAACTTCGCATATGCTGGCTGCCATATTTCAAGAAGCGGGGTATAAAACAGGCTTATACACCTCACCGCATCTCCGTGATTTCAGAGAGAGAATCCGGATAAACGGAGAAATGATCGCTGAAATGGAAGTGATTCAATTCGTAGAAGCTCATCAGCAGTACATAGAGAAATTGGAACCCTCATTTTTTGAGGTTACTGTAGCTTTGGCATTTGAATACTTTTCTGCCAATCAGGTAGAAGTCGCAATTATCGAAGTTGGGCTCGGTGGCCGTCTTGATTCAACCAATGTGATTCATCCAGAACTAAGCGTGATCAGTAATATTAGCTATGATCACATGAATATTTTAGGTAATTCATTAAATGAGATCGCATCTGAAAAAGCCGGTATAATAAAATACAATGTACCTGTAGTTATTAGTCAACGACAAGATGAAGTGGA
>CAMDQV010000281.1 GCA_945906015.1 Pedobacter schmidteae
TTTTCAAATTTACAGCAACTAAGGAACATTCAATAGCCTCTCATTTTACTATTTTAATCAGGCAACCTCAGCACTACTTTTTCAGTAATCATAATACCGTATCCTCCAATTACCGTGGCTCGGAAAATTTTCGTAAATTAATGTATTCATTATGTGGATGATTATACGGCAATCTGACTAATTGCAGAGCTATATATTTAAATCGATATGTTCAAGAAGCTGTTAATTCTGACGCTGCTAATGCTTGGCCTGCAAATGGCTCAAGCTCAAATAGTTACAGAATGTCCTCAGAACATAGGATTTGAATCCGGCACTTTCGCTAATTGGGATTCTTTTATTGGGGAGATCTCGGGTACTGGAGAGCGCTTTCCAAATGCAGTCAGACCTCCAAGAGTGTCACTTAATTTTACAGGTCCTATACCGGGTCATCATACCCTAATCAGACGAAGTGACCGCAGAGATGATTACGGTAATTTTTCATTGAATGCACCAAATGGGAGTGAGTATGTTGTTCAATTAGGCAATGATCTTACTGGAAGAGGGGTAGACCGTATAAGTTATACAATTAGTGTCCCTTTAAATGTGGAATCATATTCTATCATTTTTAGTTATGCTGTTGTATTTCAAAACCCTGGACATGAAGAAGATGAACAGCCAAAATTCACAGCGCGTGTGTTTAATCCTTTGTCGGATCGTCCGACGGATTGTGGTTCTTTTGAATTTGTTGCTCAGGGTGGTTTGCCGGGTTTTAAAGTCTCAAACCGTGACTCCAGAGTGTTATATAAGTCATGGGCACCTGTATTGGTTAATCTTTCTAGTTACCGGGGACAAACAATACGTCTGGAGTTTACTGCAAATGATTGTTCACGTGGCGGACATTTTGGATATGCCTATATTGATTTCAATGAAAATTGTTCCATCCCAGTAACGGGTAATATTACTTGTCCCGAAACCAGCTCCATTACCCTGAAATCCCTTCCTGGATTTTTTGGTTATCGTTGGTTTGACGAGGCTACACAAACCGATCTGGGCACATCGGATAGTTTGATAATTTCACCGGTACCCCCAATTGGGACAAAGATTGGTATTGAAATGGTGCCATACCCCGGTTTAGGCTGCACACAGACTCTGTATACGGTTATACAGGGTATGGAAATGAATATTCTTGATCCTTTACCGCGGTGTCTTGCCGTAGATCTTACAGACATTGCATTAAAAGTGGGTAATAGTTCCGATCTCAGCTATACCTACTGGAGGAATAAGCAGGCGACTGTACCTTTACTTTATCCCAATATGGTTTCTGAAAGCGGAGTATATTATGTAAAGGGAATCAGTTCTTCCGGTTGTGAGATGATCTTAGCAACCAGGGTAACTATTATTGAAGTGCCTGCTATTAATTTTATAAGAACATTAACGGCTAATTACCCCGAAACGGTCGACCTGACTACTGCTTATACTCCTTTGCCTGAACTGAGTTATTCATATTGGATGGACCGTGCTGCGACAGTTCCACTTCGGACGCCAGACAGGATCTACAAGGGGGGAACTTATTTTATAAAAACAATCAGCAATGGGGCTTGTACCAATATTAGCCCTGCAAGGGTAGAAATCCAAGTGCCGGAAATTGCAATACCTAATGCTTTTACGCCTAATGGCGATCAGGTGAATGATGAACTAACGGTTTTGATCAATAGCGAGATACAAGTCAGGGAATTTAAAATATTTAATCGCTGGGGAGAAGTGGTTTATACCACGCCGGATATCAATAATTACTGGACAGGTTTCAAGGAAAGTACCCAGGTACCGACAGGCGTTTATTATTGGGTATTTGAAGGGATTCGAAACTCGAAACGGTATTCAAGATCAGGTTATATAACACTAATCAGGTAGCAATTAAATAGCCATGAAACACTGATAACCAGAGTTTCATGGCTATACAGTTATTTTACGTTGAAATTAACCTGGTGGTCGCCCCAGATAAGAGAAACAACACCTGTTTTTGCGATCTTGAAGGTCATGCGCTCAGAAAAACTTGCTGATTTACCAGGTTTTACCACTACACGGATTACATCGTCAGCTTCGCTGTATGCTGTACCGCTAATGTTAGATTTGCTGTTAAAGATGATGGTCCATTCTTTTTCACCGGGAATAGTCCAGATACCATATCTACCAGCTTTCAAGGCTTTTCCTTCAACTTTTACATCCTTGCTAACTTCCATCCAGGTAGCCTCATTAGCACCTGTACGCCATACTTGACCAAAAGGAGCAATTTCTTTACCAATAGTTCTTCCTTTTACTGCCGGCTGGCTGTAGTCAACTGTAATTTTAACACCTGCTGAGGTGGTTTCAGAAACTTTAGCCGGAGGGCTAGGTCTTTGTGCACATGCTGTGAATGCATTGAAAAGACCTGTGATCATTAATAATACGATTGTTTTTTTCATGTTTATTGATTGATTTTTAACAAATATAGATAAGGTTGATTGTAATAATGAAATTGAATAATATTTTTACAAGAATTATTGTCTGAGCTAGGATGATAGGATTAAAGGTTGAAAGGATTTGAGGATTAAAATTGCTCAATTAAATTATAATCAAATTAACGATTGCCAAATAAGTACTTAGATCGATTTTAACACAAAATGGTTTAATCCTACCTTCCTATAATCCTACCATTTTTTAATCCTAACTCCTATAATCCTATTTGCAATGACTTGATCTCGGTTAATATTATCTTGATATCCGTATTGCCAATGTTTTCTACATAATGTTTGGCACCCTGCGCCGCCCAGGATGAAGTACCCGCTTTAACCTCCGAAATTTTTGGCTCTGCACTTTCAGTAAATACTTTGACTTGGCCACCTGAAATAACATAAGAGGATCTTGGAGGATGAGTATGCCAGGTATCCTTTTCTCCAGGCTTTATAAAATATTCTACAATTCTTACGTGTTCATTCTCCATTAGTACCCTGGCCTGATTTGAAGATGTCTGAACGATATCAATGTTCAGTGTGTCTGATGCTTTTTGAGCTGAGGCAACTTTGTCCTTTGTGTTGCTCGGCGTTTTGTTTGTCCCCTGATTACAAGCATATAACAAGGTTGCAAGGAGCATTAAGAGAAGGTGTCTTTTCATCTGAATATTGATTGTTCTTTAATAATTAATTAAAAAAAGCCATGATGTTCTTGAGAAATGAAGATAGGTAATTTCCCTACATCCCCACCCGATGGCTATCGGGTCCCATTTCCTTTCATATCAAACTTTTGGTACCTGCCAACCATTATTATACCGAGCTTTCATTAATTGATTGGCTTCAGAATCTGTAAATTGATTTTTTGCGGCATCCCAATACACCTTTTTGCCTGTTTTATAGGCTATATTACCCATTTGGGCATTAATGGCTGCAATACTTCCGGTTTGTATACCGCATTTTAAGCGCGAAATATCATTGTTGGTAATTGCATCTATGAAATTGACAGCATGTGCTTCATGGGCATTTGTAATTGGCTTAGTGTGAGCAACTTCTTCTGTTTTATTGATGCGCTTACCATTCTTGTTTTCTGTTTCTGGGATTACTTTCCAGCCCCCGCGGTT
>CAMDQV010000282.1 GCA_945906015.1 Pedobacter schmidteae
GAACTACAAAGGTCCCTCAGCTGCAAAAGAGCAGATTTCGGGATGACATTAGATTTTAGATTGAAAATTATTTTTTTTGTCGCTATGCACCTGTCATCCTGAACAAAGTGAAGGAACTTAGTAGTATAACTAAATAAATTTCTTTATCCGTTATACGAAGCGTCTTTGCGAGAGTCTTTTTTCACCTATGCCCAGAGCTAAATTTGTGCCAAGAACTACAAAAGTCCCTCAGCTGCTGAAGGGCAGCTTTTGGGATGACATCGCTTTTAGATTGAAATTTATTTTTTTTTGCGCTATGTACCTGTCATCCTGAACAGAGTGAAGGAAATAGCTGCTATCCTTAAACAAATCTTTTTATCCATTGTTCAGAATTGCTTCGTTCTAATTATTTAGGCTCCACCGGATAACCCTTAGCAATCCAGTTTTGTTTTAAATTAGTTGGCAGGTTCAGTAGTTTACCATTACTAAAGCCCATTGCTTTCATAAGGTTAAATGCAGGTCGAATATTTGGGCATTTTTCAAATGGGCAGCAACCACAATACACCACTACCTGAGTAGTTTTTGGCAAATTAGATAGTGCAATTTTGAATTTCTCAAGGTTTGCTTGTTCACTTGCACCACCCATGTTTTTGGCTCCCTTTATATTATCTACAACTCCGATATTATAAATTTGAGTTTGTTTAGCCTTAGGGTTAGCAATGATAGCAGCTAAGTCTGATGGTTCGATCAAGTCTTTTTGCGTCCAGGTATCTTTTTTATCAAGCGATTGTTTTGTGTTTATACTTGTTTGTGCACTACAGATTGAAGTTATGCTAACACTTAATAAAATTATAAGCAGAATTTTTTTCATCTTTTTAATTGTTTTATGTCAAAAATAATCAAATTTTATTGAAGCACCTTAGCGCTATCTCAAATTAGCGGCTTAGCGTATTAAGGAGATATTCACTAAAATAAAGAATGTCGATAAACTTAGGTTTATATCATAGAACCCTTGGGGTATTGATTTGGATTCTGTTCTTTAAAGCAGCTTTGCGATGCATACCAGGATTCTATAAACTACAATCCTACACTTTCAGAATCATTGAATTTAGGATCATCTAATTATTTCTGCTCCATTTTTTAAAATAAACGATGAAAGTTCATCTATTGGATGTTTTAGAATTTTGCCAACTTTAATTCCCTGTTCCTGACATAGTTGTTTTAATATCTCAGAGAAATGAAAGGCTATAGAACCTATAAAATGGCAGTTATGCTTAGTATAATCTGGATACGATTTAATATTGGTTTCAATAAATTCAGTAAATCCTTTTTTTATTAGTGCATTGATATAAGGATGATCTGCATGTTCATTCATAAAAGGTGCAAAAGAGGCCAGGTAGAAATTTGGAGAGGGGTCTTGATAAATGCGTTTGATAATCATCTCTTTATCAATAGCGTATTTAGTATAAAACTCTTTGGCAAGTTGAGCAGGCATTGTTCCATACAAATATCCGGTAATCAATTGCCGGCCAAAATAGGTTCCTGACCCTTCGTCGCCTAAAATATAGCCAAGGCCGTGTTTGCTTTCATGGATCCTCTTTCCATCAAAATATGAAATGTTCGAGCCAGTTCCTAATATGCAGCAAATTCCATCAGATGTTCCTGTTGTAGCATATATGCAGGCTATGATATCTATGTCAACACTAATAAAAGCATTTTTAAATATTTTGGATAAGGCGTTTGAGATAAGTTCGCGCCGATCTGGACTAGAGCAGCCTGCTCCAAAAAAATAAATTTCCTTTACCTGATCTGTATAGGGTTGTATTTCAGGTGTGTTTTGAAATATCTTGATGATCTCCTTTTCAGACAGAAAAAATGGATTTATCCCACTTGTTCTGAAAGAGATGCTCTGATGTTCTGATCGCGTTAAAATCCAATCGGCTTTGCTCGAGCCGCTATCTGCAACTAATAACATAGTTCATTATATTTTTTAATTATTTATTTGTTATTGGCTTTCCAATAAATTTAGATGCCAATTGATTTTTATTTTTGTTTTTGATGTTATTGAAGGTTTAACTTGCCCGAAAGTTGCATCAGCGCAATTTCTGCTAATTTTGCCTCAAATTGAGAATTTGTAAACCTGGCATTGGCATCAATATAGTTGCGTTGAGCTTCTCTGAATTCAAGTGGCGCAACACTGCCAAGTCTGAACTTTTCAAGAGTAATATCCATATTTTGCTTTGCTACCTCTAGGTTTTCTTGTTCTAATTTTACAAGTTCCAAATTTGTTTGATAGGTTTGATATAATGAAATAATCTGTGAAGAAATATTTTGGGTTATTTTGTCAAATTGAAGTTTGCTATTCTCTATCTGTAGAAAAGCATTTTTTTCATTTCTCTTTTGCAGGTATCCATTAAAGATATTTATTGAGGCGGTTAATCCATAATTGAATCCTCGACCGTTTGAAGTTCGTGCAAATCCCAGCTCTGAGTTTGCCTTGTTGATATTATAACCTGAGTTGATATTTATATTGGGGTACCTGTTTGCCTTGACTTCTTTCAAATTGATTTCTGCAATTCGACGGTTTATTAATGCCGACTGTAGGTTTGGGTTTAATTGGGATGCAGAAGCTTGTAATTCATTCAATAGCAGCATGTTGCCAATAATTATTGTGTCAGACACGATAAATTCAGTTGATATTTCTCTAGCTAGCAATTCATTCAATCTGATTTTTGTACCTCGATACACATCAATTTGACGGAGCAGGTTGGTTGTATCTGTGTTGAGATCCACGGATGCTGCAAGTACTTCAAGTTTAGCGGCTTTTCCGATCTTGAACCTATTATTTGAATTTTTAAGCCTCAATCTTGAAATATCCAATGCTCCAGTTAATGCGTTAATTAGCTTTTGTTGTGAAACCAGGTCATAATAGTTTTTGATCACGTCGGCAAGCGTGTTTTGAATAGTGAGCTTTAAACTTGCCTCACCCAATTGTTCTAGTTCTTTAAGCCTATCGTACCTAGCAAACATTTCAAAACCATCAAAAACCTGCCAGTTAACAACGGGGCCATATACAAGATTTGAGTTTTTTGCACCGTTTCTTTCCTGTTGTTGGCCACTTGAAAGTGTTTGTTTAGTATTTGAAACGGTATTATTTGTACTAAAATTTCCTGTTACAATAGGAAGCATTCCTGCATTGGCACGGCTTACGTTATTTTTTGCTTGCTCAACGTCATTCTTGTTTAGCTTAATATCAAAATTATTTTCAAGAGCCTGCTGCACAGCTTGTTCCAGACTTAACCTTTCTTGTGCCTGTACATTTCCTGCCAGTAATAAAATCAAGAATAGGTATCGTGTAAAAGTTTGTTTGTTCATATACATTTTAACATGCGTTTTTCCGTTTGTTTCGGTAGATATCTAACCTTTTAGTAAATCCGTCAATCGTGTTGAGGAGCTTTAATTCCCGTCATTTCTGGCATTTCTTTATACTTTCTTGACCACATAGAATAGATAGCCGGGATAACATAGAGTGTCAAGATCAAAGAAAATAAAGTTCCACCTATAATCACAATTCCCATACTCATTCGGCTCTTTGCTGCTGCACCCA
>CAMDQV010000283.1 GCA_945906015.1 Pedobacter schmidteae
CCTGTGCCGTAACAAATACTTTATCCTCACCTGCAATTTCAAAACTGCTGATCTTATCCCCTTTTACCATTAAACCATTTCCAGCATTTGCAAATTGAATTTTTATTTTATCCTTCTCTAGGCTATGCGTGGTATAAACCGGACTTTGACAAGCAATATCAGTAAAGCCATAGGTGCTGTTCAATGCCAAATCTGATAAACGTTTAGCAACTTCAATTTTTACCGTTGGATGAATATTGGTGGTATCAGGCACAAGGTCTGAAATTACGACCATGCCTGTATTTGGATGCCGCGCCGATTTGGTTTGTGTTTCCCTCAAAAGTGCGCCAACATTTTTAAAGCCATAAGCGAAAGGTGCAATCTGAACAAAATAAAATGGAAAATTTTTATTCCATTGCTGACGCCATGAATCAATCATACCTGTAAATAACTTCTCATACGCATAATAGGTTCTGACATTGCTTTCGCCCTGATACCAGATTGCTCCAGCAATGGCGTAGTTTGTAATAGGATAAATCATGGCATTATAGGCTAGTGCTGTTTTATGCGGCCAGCCCTGTGAAGTATTTAATTGCTCTGAGCCTCTTTTAATGATTTTGTCATTATTGATCACATATTCTGGCGCCCAGGTTTCGGCAGGAGTACCTCCCCAATTTGAATTGATCAGGCCAATTGGAATATTCATTTTTTGAGTTAAATTCTTGCCAAAAAAATACCCAATAGCACTAAACTTAATCATTTCTTCAGGAGCGCAAACAACCCATTTTCCATCTACATTTTCTTGTGGAAAGGCTGAAGTTGATTTAGCAACATAAAATAAACGGATCTTAGTATTAGTAGCATTCGGTGCTTCATCTTTACTCTCCTGCAGGTTTTGTGTACCCGACCATTCCATATTACTTTGTCCGCCACATACCCATACCTCGCCAATCAATACATCTTCTAGTACGATCGTATTATTTCCCTGTAGTGTAATCGTATAGGATCCACCAGCAGCTGGGGTTTTAATTTCTGTTATCCATTTAGCATCATTTGTAGCCTGGGCTTGATAGGTTGAATTGTCCCATCCTAAAGTAATGCTAATTTTCTCGCCTGGGGCTGCCCAGCCCCATAACTTAACCGTTGATTTTTGCTGTAAAACCATGTGAGATCCAAGGATATTTGGAAGTCGTACATTTGCTGTTCCTGATAGGGCAATGAAGCATGCCAGCATGAGTAATGATAATTGTTTTTTCATAAACTTTTTATATTTTCTTAATCAAACTAATCAGAGTTTCCTCCTTGAATAGCGCGTGAATTAATTTAAATATAAATGTTTTACCTGATTTTTGAATTATTGATTCTTATTTCTACTATTTATACTAGTTTATATGTTTTGTCTATCGTTCTAAATTCAACTAAAAATTTCCTGTTTTGAAACATAATTCTGATTTTAGATTAAATTTTATTTTAGAAATATCCATGAAGAAATTTATTAAGTTTTTGTTCTTTTTTTTCCTGATTTCTAGTGCATCTCTACAGGTTTTTTCACAGAAAATTAAGCATGTTATTTTAATCGGCTCTGATGGCTTTGGAGCGTATGCCTTTGAAAATGCTAAAGTTCCTAATCTGAGAGCCATGATGAAAGAAGGCTCTTGGTCACTTCAGGCTAGAACTGTTCTGCCTT
This sequence comes from Pedobacter schmidteae, assembly GCA_945906015.1. Taxonomy (GTDB): domain Bacteria; phylum Bacteroidota; class Bacteroidia; order Sphingobacteriales; family Sphingobacteriaceae; genus Daejeonella; species Daejeonella schmidteae_A. Next base: position 1,667 of record CAMDQV010000283.1, read on the forward strand.
CAGCAAGCGCATCAAACTGGGCTTCAATGGTGATGGGTGCAGGCCCAGAGCTTCATGGTTATACCACCTGGGGCAGTAAAAAACCTGATATGCCTGCAAGGGTGTTAGATGAGTATGGAATGTTTCCGAGTGTATATTCTCTGCTTCGTAAAGCAAAACCCGACAGCGAGATTGGAGTTATTTATGAGTGGGATGGCATCGGATATTTATTCCCTAAAGCTGCAGTAAATAAAGATCAGAATGTTGATGGTGACATAGCGGTTACCAATGCTGCTTCTACTTATATCAAAGAAAAAAAACCAAATTTTCTCTTTGTTCATTTACACGATGTGGATAGTGTTGGTCATAATGCAGGTCATGGAACTCCCGAATATTATGCAGCAATTGAACGAACAGATACCCATATCGGGACGATCTTAAAAAGTATTGAAAATGCTGGAATTGCCCAAAGCACTGTTGTATTATTTACCGCAGATCATGGGGGTATTGATAAAGGTCATGGGCTAATCACCATGAATGAAATGCAAATACCCTGGATTATTAAAGGCCCGGGTATCCAAAAAGGGAAGGAATTATCAGAGAGCATCATGACCTTTGATACGGCAGCCACTATAGCAAAATTATTGAAGTTAAAAACACCTCAGGTTTGGATAGGAAGGCCAGTAAAATTGCTTTAAAATAGTTATTTGATTGCGAATACTGATTTTGCAAGCTCAATCAAATTGCATTCCGTTTCCATTGTACCGAAATAGCTGAGCCTTCGGCAAGTATGACATTATCTGGCTGCTGACCATTTAAGAATGCAAAATCAGAGCCATACATTTTTTCAAAGTCACAATCAATGCGATAATCAATTATCTGATTGATTTTCCAGCTGGGATGGTTGATTCCGTACTCGAGTGTTTTGTGCTCGTTTACGCGAGTATATCCAAAATAATGTTCAAATATGAAGGCCTCTATGCTACCAGTTTTCATTGAATTACTGTTAGATTGGGCATTCACTTGGATAGTATTCCATTTCTTATCTTTTTTCCAGGAGTAATTAATTTTTTTAAAAGAGTCAGTCAATTCCCAATCATGTTTTGTTTTTACAGCAGTATAATGCTCTTTATAGAGGTAATTTGCCATCCAGGCTACTGCTACATAGGGAACGGTTTCATTGATAAAAACTACTCCTCTTTTAAGAGTATCTCCATCTTTTCTTACTACATAAAACCTCAGATTTATTTCTTCAAAAGATCCCAAATAAGGAATAGGCACTCTAAAAATCTTGGTTTTATTAAACATAAAACCCACTAAACTTATATAGCATTTGCCTTCAAAACTGTCTAGCTCAACTCCTTTGGGCAAGTATGGAATCAATATAGTTGGATCTACAGCATAATTGGCCATGATCAGGTTTTCCCATTTTGCTTCCAGAAAATTCATAGAATCATTTTTGTGTCTAAGCTATTGAAAAATCATTATTAATATCATTTAAAGGCTTTAAACATTCATTTTTTGACCTGTTGTTGACTAGCTTTTGAATTAGTCTAGTAATTATAAAATCTTTTAAAGAATACCTTTCTAAAATCTCCTAATTTTCTTTTAATTTAAGGCAATCTAATTGTAAAAAATGAAGAAAATTTTGCGTGAGCAAGCCAGAAAGTTTGCATTTGATCATTCTGATAAGCCCTTGTTAAGGGTCAGTATTTCTGAGCAATTTGAAATTGAAACCTGGGATGCAGGAATTGGATTTTTTAAAAGCTCGGCAGATAAGGCTATTCCTGCCAATCGACCAGGTTTTGACCGCACTCCACCATTGGTAAACCCAATTGCCGGCCCTATTTTTATTGAAGGGCTTGATCGTGGAGATACGCTGATTGTAAATATTCATGAAATTGAGGTAGAAAATACCTCATGGATAGCGGTTGG
>CAMDQV010000284.1 GCA_945906015.1 Pedobacter schmidteae
GTGGCAGTTGTTTCTTATAAATTTAAAGAAATCATGTTTCCTTTGAATGATGATCTGATTGTAGAGATTGATGAGCAAAATGGAATTCTTAATGTAGACCTTCCCGAGGGCCTGATTGATCTGTATCTGGAGTCCTAAAATTTAAAGTAGATCCCTTCGAGCTAATTTTCTATTTTTATAGAGAATTATGAATCCTAATATTGCTTCTCTTTACGCTATTGCCAATAAACCGGTTCGGAAAATTATTGGGTTGATGTCAGGTACCTCTTTTGACGGACTTGATATTGCCCTATGCGAATTTAGCGGAAGCGGATTAGAAACCAAAGTAAAGCTTGTACACTTTGTGAGTAAAGCGTATTTGCCCCAATTCAAAGATGATCTTAAATCTGTTTTTGCAAAGAGAACCGTTGACCTAGAAAAGGTTACTTTATTAAATGCTTTTATAGGTGATTATTATGCCATACTACTGCTCGAAAGTTTAAACGATTGGGGTATTTCAGCATCAGATATTGATTTGATTGCCAGTCATGGGCAAACCATCTATCATGCTCCCAAACAACAGCGTGATGCGGATGCTTATTCTAATGCTACTCTGCAGATTGGAGATGGCGATCACCTGGCCATGAAATCAGGAATAATTACGATCAGTGATTTTAGGCAGAAACATGTAGCGGCCGGATGCGAAGGTGCTCCTTTGTCGGTTTATGGTGATTATTTGCTTTTTTCAAATCCTGATGAAAACCGGGTCATGCTCAATATCGGAGGGATCTCCAATTTCACATTCCTGCCTGCAGACTATTCAACTGATTTTTTCTCTTCAGATGTTGGCCCGGGAAATACATTAATGGATCAGTTCGTTCAGCTGAACTATCCCGGAAAGTATTTCGATCAAGATGGGGCGATCGCATCAAGTGGAAAAGTGAATCAAAAATTAGTGGAGTCACTGTTTGATCATGATTTTTTTAGATCAGGATACCTAAAAACTACGGGCCCTGAACTTTTTAGTTTAGCTTATTTAAATAAGGCTATTCAAAATTCAGGTTTGCATAACCTTTCAAACCAAGATATAATGGCCACTCTGGCTGCATTTACTGCAAATGCAATTGTAAAGGCTATTACTTTTTGTGTTGAAGGCAAAGGAGCCTATGAAATTTATATCAGCGGTGGCGGTATGCATAATCCAGTACTGGCTGGTATGATCGAAGAGCAGCTAGGTAAAAAACTAAAATTTACTTCTGATCTGGGTATTGCTCCTGATGCTAAAGAGGCGGTTTTGTTTGCTCTTTTAGGCAATGAAGCAATTGCGGGTGGTAAAACAGATTTTGGGAAACACCCAGGTGTTCCTTCTATATCGATGGGGAAGGTTAGTTTTCCTGGCTGATAAAATGGAATCTAAAAACCTTGATAAGATGTGTAGCAATAAAATGAAGAAGGGCTGATTTATGATTATTAATAGGGTCTTTGCTTTAATCCCCCAGTCTCATATCTCATATCTCAATACTCCTTCCTATCTTTACAGAATGCGTTTCGATATTATAACCGTATTGCCCGACTTACTGGAGAGTCCTTTTGCACATTCTATCTTGCAGCGTGCACAGAAAAAGGGTCTTTCAGAGATTTTGGTTCATAATCTGAGAGATTACTCAACAAATAAACAGAAATCTGTTGATGATTATCAGTATGGTGGAGGTAGCGGTATGGTGATGGGTATTGAGCCTTTTGCAAATTGTATCGAAAAATTACTGGAGGAGCGAAAATACGATGAGGTGATCTTTATGACACCCGATGGAAAAACGCTTAATCAGAGTATGGCCAATGAGCTATCAGGAAAAGAAAACATCATGATTCTTGCCGGGCATTATAAAGGGATCGATCAGCGTATTCGTGATATTTTTGTGACCAGAGAGATCTCCATTGGCGATTATGTTCTGTCGGGAGGTGAGTTACCTGCAGCTGTACTGGTTGATAGTATTGTTAGATTATTACCGGGAGTGTTGAATGATGAAACCTCAGCATTATCAGATTCTTTTCAGGGAGAGTTGTTAGACGCACCGGTTTATACCCGTCCGGCCGACTGGCGGGGGCACAAGGTGCCCGATATCCTGTTAAGCGGGCATCAGGCAGCCATCAACGATTGGAGGCATGAGCAGGCCCTGGAGCGCACTAAAAAGCGCCGCCCCGATCTTCTTGAGTAAAATACCCGCTCAACTGCTCTAAAAGCCCAGACCGGATAAATAAAAATAGAAAAAATATCAACACAAACTTTTTTAAGTAAAATATTTTTCCTAATATTGCACTCCGATTTTTACGGGCTAAAAATCGAATTAAGAGCTTAAAATCATGGATTTAGTAAAATTTGTTGAAGAGCAGGCGGTAGTTAAAAAGCAAGTTCCTGCATTCAAAGCCGGTGATACGGTTAGTGTTCACTATAAAATTCGCGAAGGAAATAAAGAACGTATCCAGATTTATCAGGGTGTTGTTATTCAGCGCAATAGTGTAGGTGTAAATGAAACGTTTACTGTACGTAAAATGTCAAATGGTGTTGGTGTAGAGCGTATATTTCCAGTAAATTCTCCGAACATCGATAAGATTGAAATAAACAGTCATGGAAAAGTTCGCAGAGCGAAATTATTCTATCTGCGCGAGTTAACCGGTAAGGCAGCTCGTATCAAATCAAGAAGAGTATAATTAAATAATAAGATTTAGCCTCCCGGATGATATTCGGGAGGTTTTTTGTTTATAAGGTTTTTTGAGGTTTAATAAGAACATTTTCTTGTGTTTGGTGGTACCCACTAAGCATTCATAATTTCATTCCGCTCATAGCCTCGGGTGACAGCATAACGGAAAAAGGTATTTCGAAAACAGGTTGAAGTTTGATATAATAATTAAATTTTCTTTAGGCGCCCTGTGTCCACCGCTGGCGGGGGAATAAAAGGGGGTGGTTTTTAATTTTAGTGTCGAGAATTACCAAGCATGTATAATTCCATTCCGCTCATAGCCGCGGGGGCCTAGTCCTTTTTCTGTAGGAAAAAAGTACCATGCCGAGGCGGTACGACGAGACCATGAGCACCTTTAAAAAACAATAAACAAAAGCGAATAAACCCACCGCTGCGCCTGATGCTATGAAAGGCAGTGGATTGGCTCAGTAAGTAATTGCCGCACCAGTCAATGCGGAACAACGCTTATTAAAGGTCTGTGCTAGCGTGTCGGATAAAAAAAGATGTGCTTCACCGTCTTGCGCGGCATTGGACAGGGCGTTAATTCTAAAAGCATCCTTAATACAAATCATCAAAGCCCTGTACGTAGCCGTTGGTGGATCAACGTTCATAAGCCCACTAACGTTAACCTTAGTACCCTGTCAGATTTTGACTAATGAAAATTAATAATAAATGAACTACAATTCCCGCGCGGTGGGATGAAAGAACGGCGGGCCGGGTGTATGGCCTAGAGGGCTGAAGCGTCGTTGTTTCTTGAAGTTTTGGTGCCTTTTGTTTCAAGACAAAAGACACTAGCCATTCCCGCGGCAATGAGCGGGTAAAACAT